>JAXHVG010000216.1:0-12549 GCA_034189245.1 Caldifarciminota bacterium | reverse complement strand
ATTGTCAAGCCGTCTTTCAAGACACTGAAGCAGCATTTCACCTGTTACTCCTTTCTTGCGGGATGACATATCATAATAATTTCTGAACTGCCTCTCGTATATGCCGTATAATCTTTTGACTTTTTGTTTTTCCCTGAGCTGCACAGCATATCCGGACATTCTTCTCCTGAATTTTTTCGGGGGTTCGCCCGGTGTCTTTCTTCCTCTTTCAATTGCGCATTTATCCGACAGACACCTGTCTCCCTTGAGAAACAGTTTCATTCCTTCTCTTCTGCAGAGCTTGCATTTTGATTCTATATGCCTTGCCATTCCGATTCCTCCTTAATTCCTTTTCTTTTTAGGTGGTCTGCAGCCATTATGGGGTAATGGTGTTACATCCTTAAGTGAAGTGATCTTGAAACCGAGGCTGTTTAATGCTCTTGTTGCAGTTTCACGCCCGCCTCCGGGACCCTTCATCCATACTTCCAGTGTCTTCATTCCCAAATTGAGAGCTGTCTTTCCTGCTTTCTCTGCTGCAATCTTTGCTGCAAAAGGAGTGGATTTCCTTGAACCTCTGTATCCGACATTGCCTGAGCTGGACCAGGTCACAACATTACCTTCCTTGTCTGTTATGGTAATTATTGTATTGGAGAAAGTTGCATGGATATGTGCTATACCCTCTGCAGGCGCCTTTCTCTTCTGTCTTCTCTTGGTTCCTTTCTTCTTTCTGCTTTTTACTGATGCCACTTAGGCCTCCTTTTACTTCGTGACTTGTTTCTTCAATGCAATAGAACCCCTTGACGGTCCTTTTCTTGTTCTTGCATTGGTCTTGGTTCTCTGACCTCTTACAGGAAGACCCTTCCTGTGTCTCTGGCCCCTGTAACAATTAATTTCCTTTAATCTCTTTATATCTTCCTTTATAGAAGCTTTCAGAGTCCCTTCAACCTTGTAATTCTCGTCAATTTCTTTTCTGATTTTTTCTATTTCATCATCATTCAGTTCATTGACCTTCTTTGATTTATCAACATCTATCTTCTCAAGGATCTTGAGGGAACTTGTATGACCTATACCGAAGATATATGTAAGGGCAATTTCCACTCTTTTAGTATTAGGTAAATCAACACCTGATATTCGAGCCAAACTAACCTCCTTTAACCTTGTTTCTGCTTGTGTTTCGGATTTTCACAAATCACTCTGACAACACCGCGTCTCTTGATGATCTTGCATTTGTTGCATATCTTTTTTACCGATGATCTGACTTTCATTATATCCTCCATTAATTGAATCTATATATTATTCTTCCTTTTGAAAGATCATAAGGCGATAATTCCACTGTTACCCTGTCTCCCGGCATGATCCTTATATAATGAAGGCGCATTTTGCCTGATATGTGCCCCAGTACAGTATGCCCATTGTCCAATTCAACCTTGAAATTGGCATTGGGCAGGGATTCAATCACAGTACCTTCAACAATTATGCCTTTCTTACCCACTTATCACCTCTGATATTCTCTTATTTACTCTCTCTCTGCTTTCACTGCCGTTAATCTCCAGCAATTTACCTCTGCTTTTGTAATAGTCAAGCAATGGCTCTGTCTGCCTGTTATACACCTCAATACGCTTATTGATGGTTGCAGTATTATCATCGTTTCTTTTGATGAGTTTTGTGCCGCATTCGGGACATTCCCTTTCTGCATGCTCCGCACTGAATACACTGCTGCACTCAGGACAGATCCATCTGCCGGATAATCTTTTTATTATATCATCTTTT
Organism: Caldifarciminota bacterium; assembly: GCA_034189245.1. Classification (GTDB taxonomy): domain Bacteria; phylum Hydrothermota; class 32-111; order 32-111; family 32-111; genus JAXHVG01. The sequence goes on along the minus strand of JAXHVG010000216.1, from coordinate 10,800 downwards.
TCAACATTTATCAAGACTGCACCATCAATTTCACTGTCTAAATCCTCCATTGTTGCGTCAAGTTCCTCTGCCTGCATAATAGTCCTGGGGAATCCGTCAAACACAACCTTCTTCTCAGTAAGCCCATTCTCCCTTATATATGTCAGAATGAACTCTGTAACTATATCATCAGGAACCAAAAGGCCCTTATTGATGAATTCCTCCGCCTCAATACCGAACTGTGTCCTGCGGTTCATCTCCTCTCTGAGGAGATCCCCTGTTGAAAGTATGACATAATCATATTTCCTTCTGAGCAGATCGGCCTGTGTTCCTTTGCCTGAGCCCGGAGGACCGAGCAGTATCAACTTATTCATCACTCTATCTTCTGCCCCTTATCTTACCCTTTTTGAGGAAACCTTCATAATTACGCATCATAAGATGGGATTCCACCTGTGAAACAGTTTCCAGGATAACTCCTACTGTAATCAATACCGAAGTGCCGCCGAAGTAAAAAGGCACTCTGGTGAAATTAATTATATAAATCGGCATTATGGCAATCAATGCATAGAATATGGAGCCCGGCAGTGTTATCCGTGAGATGACCTTGTCAATATACTGCTTTGTCTGCCTGCCCGGCCTTTTACCGGGGATAAATCCGCCGTATTTTTTAAGATTATCCGCCATATCCTGCGGATTGATAACTATTGATGTATAGAAGAATGCAAAGAATACAACAAGGAGACCATAGAGGATTGAATATGCGGGACTGCCCACTTTCATGAATTCAGTAAACCACTGCGTAAATGCATTATTCTGGAAGAAACCGGCCAGTGTTGTGGGAAACATTATGATTGACTGTGCAAATATGATTGGTATAACACCGGCTGCATTGACATTGAGCGGTATATATGTGCTCTGGCCGCCGTAAACCTTTCTGCCCCTGACAACCTTGGCATACTGCACGGGGATTCTTCTCTGTGCCTGTGTGACAAGCACAACTGCTGCAGTTATAAGCACAATAATAGCCAGAACAATGGCAACAGGTACAATACCGAGGGTCCCGGAGGATATTTCTCTGATTGTTGATATGGTATAATTGGGATAACGGGCAATAATTCCGACAAGTATTATCATGGATATACCATTGCCAATACCCTTCTCAGTAATTTTTTCACCAAGCCACATAACGAGCATCGTTCCTGTGACAAGAGTCAGAACAGTTATAAGCCGGAATGCAATTCCCGGGTTGGGTACTACAGGTGTTCCGCCCGGAGCAAGATTCTCCAGTAGTATTGAAGCAGCATATCCCTGAATCATTGCAAGTACGATGGTGAGATAACGCGTGTACTGGGTAACCTTCTTTCTGCCCTCTTCACCCTCCTGCTGGAGTTTCTGCAGATACGGCCACACAGCTGACAGGAGCTGCATGATAATTGAAGATGATATATACGGCATAATGCCGAGTGCAAAAATTGTTGCACGGGACAGATTCCCGCCTGCAAATATATCATACAGTCCGAGTATTCCCTGTGACTGTGATGAAAACCACTGGGTCAATGCGCTCACATTGACACCCGGCAGGGGTATATGCGAACCTATTCTGTAAACAAGGAATATAAATAATGTAAAGAGAAGTTTTCTTCTCAGATCGGGTATTTTAAATATATTCTGTAGTGAAGTAATTATCCTATTCAAAGAGCACCTCCACCAGTCCGCTGCTCGCTTCAATCTTTTCACGTGCCGTGCTGCTTATCTTATCTACCTTTACAGTGAGCTTCTTTTTAATCTCACCATTACCCAGTATTTTGACCGGCTCATTGATCTTGGAAATAAGATTCTTTTCCTTGAGTGCTTCCTTTGATACAGTATCACCATCATTGAAGACATTGAGATCAGCTATATTGACTATCTGATACTCTTTTCTGTTTCTGTTCTTGAAGCCCCTCTTGGGAATTCTCCGTATAAGAGGCATCTGTCCGCCTTCAAAACCGGGTTTGCTTGAATATCCGCTTCTTGATTTCTGACCCTTATGGCCTCTTCCTGATGTTTTTCCGTGACCGGAGCCCGGACCTCTGCCGACCCTTCTCTTGTGATGTCTTGCGCCTTTAGCGGGTTTCAGTTCATTCAGTTTCATTTTATACTCCGTTATTTTATTTCTTCAATTTCAATGAGATGACGTACCTTATTGATCATCCCCCTTACAGCGGGATTATCTTCCTTCTCAACTGTGGACTGTGTCTTTCTCAGTCCCAGAGCTCTCAATGTGGCTTTCTGACTCTTATGAGCTCCTATACTGCTCTTTACTAATCTAATCCGTATCCTGCTCATTCTCTTCCTCCTGTTCTTCCGCCTTTATATCGCCTTTTCTCATCCTGTAGATATCTTCGGGTGAGTATATTGAACAGAGTCCATTGAAGGTTGCCTTTGCAAGATTGGTGGATGCATTGGAACCCAGTGATTTTGTAAGGAGATTCTTGATCCCTGCCAATTCAAGCACATTTCTGACTGTCTCTGTTGCAATCACACCTGTTCCCTCTGATGCCGGTTTGAGCATGACTTTTGCAGCACCCGCTCTTCCTATTGTCTCATAGGGCAGTGAACCCTTGTCATCAACATATACCTTGCGGATATTCTTTCTGGCAGCTTCTGTTGCCTTCTTTATGGCATCAATTGTTTCCATTGATTTGCCTGTTCCCAGTCCTACGTATCCGTCTTTATTGCCTACAGCAACAATTGCCTTTAATTTGAATCTTCTTCCGCCTTTAACAACCTTTGAGACCCTCATTATGTCAATAACATTTTCAGCCAGGTCAAGTTTTGATAAATCAATCTTCTGACGTTTCTTAATATTCACGAATCCTCCAATTTAAAAATCAAGCCCTGATTTTCTTGCTGATTCAGCTAATTCCTTAATTCTGCCATGATATCTGTATCCATTCCTGTCAAATGCGATCTTCTTGATATCCTTATCCAGTGCCTTCTTTGCTATCAATTCTCCGACTTTCTTTGATGCCTCTTTCTTGGATACATTGAGAGCCGCAATTTCCCCGTCTCTGGATGATGCATTGACAAGCGTTATGCCATTGATGTCATCTATGATCTGGGCATACACATGCTTGAGGCTTCTGTACACCACAAGACGCGGTTTATCAGGTGATCCATTGATCCTTCTTCTTATTGACAGCTTTCTTCTTATTCTGCGTTGTAATTTTTTGCTCTTATTCATATTATACTCCGGTCTTCCTTTCCTTCTTCCTGACTTGTTCACCTTTATACTTAATACCCTTTGAAATATAGGGCTCCCATCTTCTTAACTGGCGTATGTCAGCAGCAACCTGACCTACGAGCCTCTTGTCTATACCCTTGACTATGACATGTTTCTCATCCGGTATTTCAAACTGAATGCCTTCAGGTGCCTTTCTTTCAACCGGATTGGAGTATCCGAGATTGAGGGTAATGCCATTGCCGCTTGCACTTGCCTTGTATTCCCTTGCCACAAGCTCCAATTCCTTCTTATAACCCTCTGTGACACCAATTATCATATTGTATACGAGGGTTCTCATCAGTCCCTGGTTGACATTTGACACCTTGTTCTCGGATTCTTTCTTCACTATTATGCTGTTTTCCTCTTTGTCAACAGATATATGTTCAACAATATCCTGTTCCAGCTGACCTCCGGGGCCCTTGACAACAATCTTTTTGCCCTTTATCTCAATATCCACCTTATCGGGTATATCAATCGGTTTTTTGCCTAATCGTGACATTGTTCCTCCTGCTTTCTTACCATATCTTGCAAATTATTTCGCCGCCGACCTTTTCTCTGCGGGCATCCTTATCTGTCATAATACCTTTGTTTGTTGACAGGATTGCCAGTCCCATGCCGCCCATTACAGGTCTCAGGTCTTTGTATCCTATGTATTTTCTCAATCCGGGCTTGGATATCTTCTCTATCTTGTGAATTACAGGATCCCCGAATTTATCATATTTAAGCTTAACATTGAAATACGGTCTGTTTTCAATCTCCGTCTTTTCAAAGGAGGCAAAGAATCCTTCCTTCATGAGAATTTCCAGAATGTCACTATTGATTCTTGTATGCGGTATATTGACATCCTTATGCTCTGCCATCTGTGCATTTCTTATCCTTGTAAGCATATCTGCGATTGGGTCTGTCATTGTCATCTTTTTCCTCCTTACCAGCTTACTTTCTTTACACCGGGTAAAAGACCCTTATGCGCCATTTCCCTGAAGCATATCCTGCAGAGTCCGAAATCCCTGTAGTATCCCCTGGGTCTTCCGCATATCTGGCACCGGTTATATTCTCTTACCTTGTATTTCTGTTCTTTCTTTGATTTAACAATCAAACTCTTGCGCGCCATCTTCTATCCTCCATTATTTATTTTTTGAATGGTAAACCCAAACCGGAAAGCAATGCAAATGCATGTTTGTCATTTTTCGATTTGGTTACAAATGTAATATTCATACCGAGAGAATACTTTATCTTGTCCACCTCAATTTCAGGGAATATAGCGTGTTCCTTGATGCCGACATTATAATTGCCGTAACCGTCAAATGCATCTGTGCTGAATCCCCGGAAATCCCTGATTCTCGGTACAGCTATACCGAAGAATCTCTCCATGAATTCAAACATTCTTCTGCCGCGCATTGTAACTTTCAGTCCGACATCAGCGCCTTTCCTGATCTTGAAATTAGACACTGATTTCTTTGCCTTTGTCACAATGGGCTTCTGCCCTGTTATCATGGAAAGGTCACGTATGCTTTCCTTGAGAATATTCTTGTCTTCGGTTGCTTTGCCCACACCCATACTGACAACGATTTTCTCCATACGCGGCACTTCCTGGATATTCTCCAGTGAGAGCTCTTCCTTCATCTTCTCTCTCAATTCTTCATTATAATATTTCTTTAAAAAAGACATAATTACCTCACAATCATTTCGCCGCAATTTTTACAGACCCTAACGCCTCTGCCTTCATACTCTGTTCTGCCTGTTTTTGTCGGCATTGAACACTTGGGGCATACAAGCTTGAGGTTTGAGATGTCAACAGGCGCCTCAATGGTGAGTATGCCGCCCTCTTCTCCCTGTTTGCGTGCCCTTTGATGTTTCTTTACCATATTGATACCTTCTACAAGAGCTCTTTCCTTTTCGGGGAATATCTTGAGTACTTTACCCTGCTTGCCCTTGTCCTCTCCGCTTATCACAAGTACTGTATCATTCTTTCTTATATGCAGTTTTTTCATCAGACAACCTCCGGTGCTAAAGATACGATTCTCATAAAATGCCTGTCTCTCAGTTCTCTGGCAACAGGACCGAATATTCTCGTTCCGATCGGTTCCTTGTTTTCATCAATAATAACACAGGCATTCTCATCAAATCGTACATAACTGCCGTCATTCCTGCCTGTCTCTTTTTTGGTTCTTACAATAACAGCCTTCACAACAGTACCCTTCTTGATTTCGCAATTGGGTATTGCCTGATGGACAGAAGCTACAATTATGTCGCCTATAAAAGCATATCTTCTTCTCGTTCCGCCGAGAACCTTGATGCACTTTATTGACTTCACGCCTGTATTGTCAGCTGTTTTGATTTTTGAGTATTCCTGTATCATCTTGTCCTCACTTTATTTATTCTACTACCTTTGCCTTTTTGACTATGTTTTTAAGAACATATCTCTTATTCTTGGATATGGGTCTGGTCTCCACGACTTCAACAATATCGCCCTCGGATGCCTCATTCCTCTCATCGTGAACAGCCAGTTTGCTCCTCTTGGTGATGAATTTCTTGTATACAGGATGCTGTACTTTCTTTGATGTAAGGACAACAATTGTCTTATCCATCTTGTCTGAAAGCACTTCACCGCGGAGTAGTTTTTTCATTTTCATCTTTAATTCTCCTGTTCTTTTTTTCTGTCATTTATAATTGTCTTGATTCTGGCAATATCCCTTCTGATATTCCTGAACTGTTTTGTATTTGTAATATCTGTTGTTTTGCTCTTGATTCTCAGACTGAACAGTTCTTCTTCAAGCTGATGGAGCCTGCTCTCTATTTCATTACTGTTTAATTCTCTCAAATCCTTCGCTTTCATTGTCTATTCTCCTTCACGTTTAACAAATCTTGTTTTGATGGGCAGCTTGTGTGATGCTCTTATAAATGCCTTGTGAGCTGTAGCCTCGTCAACACCGCCTATTTCAAACATTATTCTGCCCGGTTTGACTACTGCAACCCAGTATTCCGGTGCGCCTTTGCCCTTACCCATTCTTGTTTCAGCAGGCTTCTTTGTAACAGGCTTGTCCGGGAATAATCTTATCCAGAGCTTACCGTCTTTGTGTATGATCCTCTGTATTGCTACCCTTGCGGATTCTATCTGTCTTGATGTAATCCAGCATGCATCAACAGCCTGCATACCGAAATCACCGAAATCTATTGTCGTTGCACCTTTGGATACACCTTTTCTCCTACCTCTCTGCTGTTTTCTGTGCTTTACTCTTTTAGGCATTAACATGGCTATCTCCTTCTTCTCTTTTTGCTTGATGAATTATCTTCACGCTCAATACCGGACTGTTCCATATTGCCTTTGAAGACCCATACCTTCACTCCGATAGCTCCGGCTGATGTTCTTGCTATCTCATAGCCGTAATCAATATCCGCTTTCAGTGTCTGCAGAGGTATCTGACCTTCCTTATACCACTCTGTCCTGGCAATTTCAGCTCCATTGAGCCTGCCGCTGCACATTATCTTAATTCCCTTTGCTCCGATCTTCATTGCATTCTGTATAGCTCTTTTCATTGCCCTCTTATAATTGATCCTCTTCTCTATCTGACTGCTTATATTCTCAGCAACCAGCTGGGCTTCAACAGCGGGATTTCTCACTTCAACAATATTAATATTGATGTCTTCTTTCTTTGTTATATACTTGATCTCCTCTTTGAGGGCATCTACCTTTGAACCCTTTTCGCCGATTATAACACCGGGCCTTGAGGAATGGACCACTATCTTTATCTTTTTGGGCTTTCTTTCAATAATTATCCTTGAAATACCGGAAACCTGACCGGTTGTTTCAATTCTCTTTCTTATATAATCCCTGATTAGTTTATCTTCTTTAATAAGAGCGGGATAGTTCTTGAGATCAAACCACCTTGATCTCCAGTCCTTTGTTATTCCTACTCTGAATCCATAAGGATGTACCTTCTGTCCCAAATGTAACCTCCGTTATTTTTTGGTTTCCACCACAACAGTTATGTGGCTCATTCTTTTTCTGATTAGAAATGCCCTGCCCCTTGCTCTGGGCTGATTCCTCTTCATAACAGGGCCCTTGTTCACTCTGATATCCTTGATAAAAAGATCCTCTTCATCAATTTCACTGTCCGAAAATTTATTGATTGCATTTGCTGCTGCTGAATGAACGAGTTTATACATTATCCTTGCGGATTTCTTCGGTGTAAACTGAAGAACATAAAGTGCTTCCTGTACATTCATTCCCTTTACCAGATTGCTGACCAGCCTTGCTTTCTTTGGTGCAATGCGTTTATATTTTGCATGAGCTACTGCTTCCATTTCTTCTCCTTTATAGCTTTACTTTGCCTTCTTTCCTGTCACCTGAATGCATCCTGAATATTCTCGTCGGGGCAAATTCACCGAGGCGGTGTCCAACCATATTTTCCGTTATATAAACAGGCACAAACTTCCTACCATTATGAACAGCCACTGTCTGGCCGACAAAATCAGGTGATATCATTGATGCCCTGTCATAGGTCTTCACTACTGTCTTCTCTCCTGATTCATTCATCTGATTGATACGTTTTTCAAGCCTCTCGTTTATATACGGGCCTTTTTTTAATGACCTAGTCAATTGTCCTCCTATTTTCTTTTAGAAACAATGTATTTGTCTGAATACTTATTCTTCTTTCTTGTCTTATAGCCCTTTGCCGGAAGTCCGTTCTTATTACAGGGATGTCTGCCTCCTGAGGAACGGCCTTCTCCTCCGCCCATCGGGTGATCAACCGGATTCTTGGCAACACCGCGCACACGCGGTTTGATGCCCATGTTTCTCTTTCTTCCCGCTTTGCCGAGCACTTTGCCCATATTCTCTGTATTGCTTACTCTGCCTATAGTGGCATAATTTTCCTTATGTACCAGTCTGACCTCGCCTGAGGGCATCTTGATGTGGCAGAAGTTACCTTCACGGGCAATAATCTGGGCTGCTGAGCCGGCTGAGCGTATCATCTGCCCGCCTTTGCCTCCGGTCAGCTCCACATTGTGTATATCTACACCAAGAGGAATCTTCTTCAGCGGCAGTGCATTGCCCGGTTTTGCAGGTGATTCGCTCCCTGCCATTATCTCAGAACCCACAGTTATATTATTGGGAGCAAGAATATATCTCTTCTCTCCGTCAACATAGGAAATAAGGGCAATCAAGGCACTCCTGTTGGGATCATATTCTATTGACTTGACCTTGCCCGGGATACCTGTCTTGTCTCTCTTGAAATCAATTATCCTGTATCTTCTCTTTGAGCCCCCGCCCTTCCTCTTTGCCGTGTATCTGCCCTGATTATTCCTTCCGCCTGACTTCTTCAGTCTGCGGGTAAGGCTCTTCTCAGGTTTATCCTTTGAAATATTGTCATGTTTTACAGATTTGCGGAATCTCTGTCCGGGTGTCATTGCTTTATGTTTTTTAATAGCCATAATTTACTCCGTTTATACTCCTTCAAAGATATCTATTCTCTGATCTTCCTTTATTTTTACATATGCTTTCTTCCTGTTCGGCCGCCTTCCCGGGATCCATCTTGTTCTCTTGACCTTTCCGATAAGATTGGCTGTTCTGACACTGACAACATCAACATCAAATAATTTCTGTACTGCCTGTTTGATCTCCGTCTTATTGGCTTTCGGGGCAACTTCAAAAACATAAGTGCTTTTGAGTTCTTTCTCATAATTTGATTTCTCCGTGATAATCGGACCCAGTATGATTCTCTTTAAATCCTTCATTTTCCAAACACCTCTTTAATTTTTTCCAGTCCTTCTTCTGATATAATAAGATAATCAGCACTCATCACAGTATATGCATTGAGTTCATGTGCAAATACACTGAGTGCATTCTTGACATTCCTTATGGATTTGAATTCATTGATTCTCAATTTATCAAATACAAAGAGCTTCTTGCTGTTAGGATCTATCTCCATTGCCTTGAGCAATGCTGCCACTGTCTTTGTCTTGGGCTGTTCCATTTCATAATCACCCAATACGAATATCCTGTCTTCGTTCGCCTTTAAGCTGAGGGCAGATATCAATGCATTCCTCTTTACCTTCTTGTTTATTCTTCTGTTGTATGTCTTGGGTTTGGGACCGAATGTTACTCCGCCGCCTACCCATAGAGGTGATCTGATTGAGCCTGCTCTTGCCCTGCCGAGACCCTTCTGTCTCCACGGTTTCTTTCCTCCGCCTCTCTTCTCTGCGCGGGTTCTTGTAGATGCTGTTCCCTGCCTTTTATTGTTCAATATAGCTGTAACTGCATCATATATATTATGCTCATTCACTTCACTCTCAAATAGTTCCGGAGGCAGTGTAATTGTCTTGATAACATCTGCGTCTTTCAGTGAATAAATCTTAGCATCCATCTGCTTCCTCCTTACTTCTGCCTAATTAAAAGCAATGCTTTCTTGTGACCAGGTACAGGACCCTTTACAGCAATGATATTGTTGTCCTTGTCAATCTTCACTATCTTGAGATTCCTTGTTGTATGGGTCTCATGTCCCATATGTCCGGGGCTCTTCTTGCCGGGCAGAACCCTTGCGGGGTCTGTTCCGGGGCCGGCTGATCCGGGTTTTCTGTGAATCTTATGAGCACCATGCGATGCCGGGCCTCCTTTGAAACCCCATCTTTTCATGACACCGGCAAATCCCTTGCCCTTGCTCATACCAGTAATATCAACAATACTGCCTTCCTCAAATACGGAAACATCAATAGTGTCACCTATATTGTATTCTTCAGCTTCATTGTCGGATTCCAGTCTTATTTCTCTCAGTATTCTCGCAGATTCAATGCCTGCTTTCTTGAACTGGCCTGCCAGGGGTTTATTAACCCTGCTCTCTTTCTGTTTCTCATAGCCAAGCTGGATTGCACTGTACTTATGTTTGCCCTGTGTCTTCTTATCCGTAACAGTACATGGTCCTGCAGAGATCAGTGTAACAGGCACCGAGGTACCGTTCTCATCGTAAATTCGTGTCATTCCGACTTTTCTTCCAATTAGACCTTTCATCTTCTATGCCTCTTTTTTTTCAGTTAGCTATTATCTTTACATCAACACCTGCAGGCAGGTCCAGTTTTGTCAGTGAATCCATTGTCTGCTGTGTAGATTTTGTCACTAATATCAGTCTCTTGTGTATCCTGAGCTCAAATTGTTCTCTTGACTTCTTGTTTACATTGGTAGCCCTGTTTACAGTGTAGATTGACTGTTTCGTCGGCAGTGGTATAGGTCCGCTGACCTCTGAACCCGCCCGCCTGACGGATTTAACAATCTCTCTTGCAGACTGATCCAACAGTGCATAATCATAGGACTTTAATTTGATCTTCAAGTCATAATTTTTTCTGGCCATTTACATCTCCACCTTATTCCATTACTTCAAGCACAGTTCCGGCACCAACTGTCCTGCCGCCTTCCCTGATTGCAAACTTGAGATTCTTTTCCATTGCTATCGGCTCTATCAGCTCTACATTGAGCTCTACCGTGTCTCCGGGCTTCACAAATTCTATGCCTTCTCCAAGCTCTATTGAACCTGTTACATCTGTTGTCCTGAAATAGAACTGAG
>JAXHVG010000215.1:0-6292 GCA_034189245.1 Caldifarciminota bacterium | reverse complement strand
ATCCGGCCATGAGAGACCGGAGAACGGAGAACGATGGAAAGAAAGGCAGGCTTTCGCCGGGTTGATAGTCAATGTGAACAGAGGGCCAATTGTTGTGTTGCGTGGTTCGTGTAAAGAGAGCAAGTAGAGCGGTAATCTTCTTATCGGCTTTCACTCCTTTCAGGCGGTTCGCGAACCGCCCCTACAATTATTCCTTCTTTTCGTATCACACGAAACACACGAGTCACGCGTATCACACGAAATATTATTGTATGCCATGGAGTGATCATAACAATATTCCTTTTTCTTGAAAAATATTTTGCTTAGTATATAATATATAAACTATGGCAAATGATACAGAAGATAAGCAGAGAGAGCTGTTTAAAGCACTGCTGGACAAGGAATCATTCAATCCTGCAAATAAATACAGCGGGTCTAAAGATAAGAGCAGAAGGAAGCGGAAGAAGGAAATTGATTTGCATGGCATGAACAGATATGATGCGGAGGATACTGTGAACCGGCTGCTGAGATCGTACAGGCATTCGGATGTAATGGAGCTCAGGATTATATGCGGGAAGGGTAAGCATTCACCTGCAGGACCGGTCATATACAGGCATATTAGAGATTTCCTGAAATTAAACAGCCATCTTTTCAGCAGTATGAAGACAGATGAGAACAACAATATAACACTGAGGTGGAAAGAATGAAAAGATTCATTACAGTACTCATAATTGCAATTATTGCCCTTACTGTTATTGTCTCGTGTTCAGAAGAGAGAAGCATGACAGAGAATGCGACAAGAAAGACACTGGAATTACCGGACAGGGCAAGGGAGAATGCGGACCTCATGGTGCTTAGAAATGCTGTCAGTTATTTCAAGGCAGCAAATGACCGTAATCCGGAGACATTAGAAGAGGCAATAGAATTATCCAAGGCAGATATACAGAGTCCTCTGTCAGCATTTGAATATAATGCTCAAACCGGGGAAGTCACTATTAAAAACAAATAGCAATTCAAGGAGAAATAAATGGCAATCAGAAGAGAAAGGATTTTTACAGCAAATATTGAAGATGAGATGAAGAAATCCTATATGGAATACGCCATGTCTGTTATTATAAGCAGGGCGCTTCCTGATGTGAGAGACGGTCTTAAGCCGGTGCACAGGAGAATACTCTATGCAATGAAGGATATAGGGCTGTATCACAACAAACCATTCAAGAAAGCAGCATCTGTTGTCGGTGAAGTGCTTGGCAAGTATCATCCGCACGGTGACGGGGCAATCTATGATTCACTGGTCAGAATGGCTCAGTACTTTTCATTGAGATACCCCCTTGTGCAGGGACAGGGCAATTTCGGTTCAATATACGGAGACAATGCTGCAGCATACAGATACACAGAGGCGCGCCTCAATACAATAGCAGAGGATATGCTCAATGATATTGACAAGGGAACAGTGGATTTCATTCCCAATTTTGATGATTCAACAACAGAACCCACGGTTCTCCCCTCCGGTCTGCCCAATCTGCTTGTAAATGGATCATCGGGTATTGCAGTGGGAATGGCCACCAATATACCGCCCCATAATTTAGCAGAGGTGATAGACGGGACAATCGCTTATATAGAAGACCCTGAAATAGACACAGAGGGTCTGATGAAGCATATCAAGGGGCCGGATTTCCCCACAGGCGGCATCATACAGGGCATGCGGGGCATCAAGAAGGCATATGGAACAGGCAAAGGCAAGATAACCCTGAAAGCCAGGGTTAATTTTGAGCAGATGAAGAGGGATAAAGAAGCTATTGTCATAACAGAGGTTCCCTATCAGATCAATGTGACAAATCTCATTTCTAAAGTAGCCAGTCTTGTAAACAGGAAGAAGATAACGGATATTTCCGATCTCCGTGATGAATCAGACAAGGAAGGCATGAGAATAGTCATTGAACTGAAGAGAGGGGCAAACAAGAAGGTTGTGCTCAATCAGCTCTTCAAACACACTACTCTCAAATCATCCTTCTCCATGCATCTCATAGCTCTTGTCAACAATGAGCCCAAGGTCTTGAATCTCAAGGAGATAATCAGGCATTATGTTAATCACAGAAGGGAGATTGTGAGGAGGAGAACCCAGTTTGATCTGGACAAAGCAGAGGCAAGAGCCCATATTGTTGAGGGTCTCAAGATTGCTGTTGCCAATATAGATGAGGTTGTCAGGATAATCAAGACAGCAGAGGATACCAATGATGCATCACTGAAACTGCAGAAGAAATTTGAATTGTCCGAACTGCAGGCACAGGCAATACTTGATATGAAGCTGGGCCGTCTGACAGGTCTGGAGAGGGAAAAACTGGAGACAGAATACATGCAGCTTATCAAGATAATTGAGAAATACAGATTCATACTCTCATCAGACAAGCAGATACTTGAGGTTGTCAAGCAGGAGCTTGCAGAGATAAAAGAGAAATACGGGGATACCCGCCTTACTGAGATAATCCGGTCAGAGGATGAGGACCTCCTCATTGAGGACCTTATTGCAGATGAGAAGGTTATTGTGCAGATATCCCACAATGGATACATAAAGAGACAGTCCATATCCTCCTACAGGCGTCAGGCAAGGGGAGGAAAGGGTGTTGCAGGCATGAAGACGAGGAAGGATGATTTTGCCGAGAGAATATTCATTGCCTCCACGCATCAGTACATACTGTTCTTCACTGACAAGGGCAATGTGTATTGGCTCAAGGTATTCAAGGTGCCTGAAGGCGGACGTCTTGCAAAGGGCAGGGCAATTGTCAATCTTCTGGAAATGGAGAAGGACGAGCATGTTGCAGGCCTTATACCGATAAAGAAATTCAAGGATGATCATTACATACTCATGGTGACAAGACAGGGTCTTGCCAAGAAAACAACACTTACAGATTACTCCAATCCGCGCAAGGGCGGTATTATTGCAATTAATCTCAGAGATGGGGATAATGTTGCAGATATACATCTGACAGACGGGAACAAGGATGTTATTATTGTTTCAAGGGAAGGCATGTCAATACGCTTCAGTGAGAAGGAAGTGCGGTCAACAGGCAGGAATACATCCGGAGTAAAGGCAATAAATCTCAGCAAGGATGATTTTGTTGTCAATACAGTGATAGTCAAACGTGAGACCACATCACTCTTCATAGCAACGGAAAACGGTTACGGCAAACGCACTGCAATGAAGGAATTCAGAAGACAGTCAAGAGGCGGCAAGGGCGTTATAGGAATAAAGACAAACAAGAGAAACGGAAAGGTGGTCAATGCCATTGAGGTTCTGGATAATGAAGAACTGCTTCTTATAGCACGCTCAGGCCAGGTAATAAGGATGCCTGTCTCGGATGTGAGGGAAATAGGCAGGAACACTGCAGGTGTCCGCCTGATGAATCTCGGTGTTGATGACAGGCTCAATGATATTGCGATAATAGCAAATGAAAATGAGATACCAGAAGAGGAGAATAATGGCCGGGAAAATGAAGAGAAGTGAGAGAATCAAGCAGCTCCACACAAGAATAGATGACACACTGTCCGGTATAATCATCGGGCAGAAGAAATTCATTGACTCCATTGTCATTACACTGCTCTGCAGCGGGCATTCCATAATTGTCGGTGTCCCCGGTCTGGCAAAGACACTGACAGTCAATCTCCTCTCCAGGATGCTGGACATGGAATTCAACAGGGTTCAGTTCACACCTGATCTGATGCCTTCTGATATTACAGGCACGATTGTACTGAGAAAGAATGATGAGGAGGGGTATTACAAATTCATCAAGGGACCAGTGTTCACCAATATACTGCTTGCAGATGAGATAAACAGAACTCCGCCCAAGACACAGGCAGCACTGCTTCAGGCAATGGAGGAACGCCTTGTTACTGCAGAGGGCAGGCATTATACAATTGAGGAGCCCTTCAATGTCTTTGCAACACAAAACCCCATTGAGCAGGAAGGCACATACCCGCTTCCCGAAGCCCAGCTGGACAGATTCATGTTTCAGATAAATGTTGAATATCCGGGCAGGGATGAGGAGATAAAGATAATATCAGACAGAACAATACATGAAAAAATTGATATAAAAGAGAATCTGATTACCATGGGTGAGCTCTTGGAGATGCAGACCATTGTCAGGGAGATGCCTGCAGGTACGAATATTATAAGGATTATTGCCGACATTGTGAGAGACACCAGGCCCCTGACAAGCCGTCTGGAGAATGTCAGGGAATACATAAGATGGGGCGCATCCCCCAGGGCAGGAATGTATATACTGGCTGCATCCAAAGCAAGAGCAGGCATAGACGGCAGGCTGACACCGGACAAGGAAGATGTCAGGGCTGTTGCTCCTGATGTATTGAGACACAGGTTAATATTATCCTTCAAAGGAGAGATGGAGAATGTTGATAAAGAAGAGATTATCAGAGATATTATCAGTAACTCTCTGTAGCATACTTTTGATAGGTCTTTTCTCATCAGTGTATGGGCAGGATTCCTTTCAGGAGAAGATAGAGACCAATGAGAAAAAGCTGCAGGAGATAAAGAACAAACTGGAGAGAGTGAAGAGTGTCAATGATTCCATACAGATGCAGAGGACAAAAACACTTATGATACTCAATAGAATGGATGAGGAAATATACCTGACAGACCTTCTTATCAGAGAACTGGAGAAGAGGGATTCCCTCCTTACAGTCAATATAGAAAAACTGGATAATGACATTGATTCACTGGAAGTGATGCTTGAGGAGAGGAAACAGAAGCTGCAGAGCCGTCTTGTGGACATGTATAAGAAGGGCAAGGTTCACACATTTGAAGTGGTGTTCACATCAGAATCCTTCTCGGAACTCTCTGAAGGCATCAAGTATCTTTCCATGATAGCACGCCGGGACAAGATACTCTATGACAAGGTGAGAAGAACAAAGGATCTGCTGGACCTTAAAAGCAGGCAGCTTGAAATGAGCAGAGAACAGCTGGAAATAGTAAAAGTGGAGGCTGACAGAGAGAAGGAGACATTGGAGATAGAGAAGAACAATAAACAGCAATTCCTGGCAGAACTCTCAGGCAGACAGAGCAAACAGAAGGCTCTTGAAAAGGAGCTCAATGAATCCAAGGAATCCCTGCAGTATCTTATCAATAAGCTGAGGGTTGCAAACAAGAAGATAACAAAGAAGAGGGATGTTGCAGAGGGCAAGCATTATTTTGACAGGAATAAAAAGAAGGTGCTCTGGCCTGTTGATGATTACAGTATTATATCCGGATTCGGATCAGTGAGGCATCCCAAGTATAATACGAAAACAATTAATAATGGCATAGACCTCAAGGTTGACATGGGTGCGCCTGTTATTGCTGTATATGACGGGGATATCATATATGCTGATAAATTCCTCGGATACGGCAATGTAATAATGATTGATCACGGGAACGGATATTATACCCTATATGCGCATCTTGACGAGATGAATGTGATTCTTAATCAGCCTGTTATGGCAGGGGAGACAATCGGTACATGTGGGGACAGCGGTTCGCTTTCAGGACCTATTCTCCATTTTGAGATAAGAAAGGACGGCAAGCCGCTCAATCCCCTCAATTTCCTCAAATAGTATGTTTGAAAATATTTACGGTCATGAAAAAATAAAATCATATCTTGAAAAGGTGATAAAAGACAAGAGATTTGCCAGTGCATATCTCTTTGCAGGACCGCCCAAAGTGGGCAAATACACAACAGCTGTGGAATTTGCAAAGCATATTCTCGGCGGAAAGTATGCTCCGGAAATTGAGAAATACATATTCCCCGACCTGACAGTTGTATTCCCCTTCCTCAAGAAGGACATAGACATCAGGGACGGTTATCTTGAGGCATTGCGCGGCTATCTCACGGATAAAAAGCATGATGGTCCCAAGGAACTGAAGGGCAATGAATCCATTCCCATAGATGTTGTGAGGGAACTCATACAATATGCGGGCAGGCAGACATATATGTCGGATTACAAGGTCATTATAGTAAAGAATATTGAAAGAATGAGAAAAGAGGCATCCAACAGCTTTCTCAAGCTGCTGGAAGAACCGCCTTCAGATACTGTGCTTATACTCACCACTGATAATATCAATTATATACTGCCGACAATTATTTCCAGATGCCAGATACTCAAATTCGGTTATCTGTCTGACAGTGCAATCAGACAGTATATAGAAAGCAGCAGGAAGAAGATAAGAATCAGCGGTGATATCAGTATGCTGAACGGCACAATGAGGGATATAAGGCAATTGGAAATGCTGGAAAAGGCAAGTGACAAAATCAGGGACAAA
>JAXHVG010000214.1:0-2793 GCA_034189245.1 Caldifarciminota bacterium | reverse complement strand
GTGCCTGACACCCCGTTTATGTATGATAAACTGACAGGCAGGGAATTCCTCTATTTTGTGGGCCGGCTGTACGGTATTGATGAAAGTAAGTTAAGAGCAAGGATTGATGAATATGCCCGGCTTCTGGAATTTGAACATTATATGGACATCAAGACAGATGAATATTCTCATGGTATGAAACAGCGTATTGTTATTGCATCTGCATTTATTCACGACCCGCTGCTTGTTCTTATTGATGAGCCCATGGTGGGACTGGACCCCAAGGTTGCACGCACTGTCAAGAATATCTTTGTCAGGCATGCTGAAAAGGGCGGCTCTGTGTTTGTGTCAACCCATACCCTCTCCATAGCAGAGGAGATATGCAACCGTATAGGTGTTATGAACAAGGGGAAACTCATATATACAGGCGGCATAGATAATCTCGGCAGGAAACTGAAGAAGGATAATCTTGAGGACCTGTTTCTGGAAATAACAAAAGATGACAGATCTTTTATTAATTAAATTAAAATCCATCAAACGCTCACTTTTCGCACCGACATTCAGGTCAGTAATACAGATTATCACATATATTGCTGTTATAATGCTCTTTCTGCTCGGCACATATTTCATATTCGGAAGGATATTCTCCTTTCTCACAGGTTATGAGGAAATAGGCAGAGGTCTCATATACAGAATATTCTCACTGATGTTCTCCATGTTCTTTATACTTCTTATTCTGAGCAGTATAGTAAGCAGTATTTCCACTTTTTTCAGGACACCCGAACTTGAATTCCTCTTCTCAACACCTGTAAAAATATCATCCGTATTCTTCATCAAACTCATTGAAAACGGATTCTTTGCATCATGGGCAACAAGTATCATATCATTCCCCCTTGTCCTGGCTCTGGGCAATACATTCAATATGCCCTTTTTATTCTATGTTAAGGCAATATCTCTGTTCATTCTCTTCATAATAATTTCCACCTCAATAGGGCTGGCAATTGTCTTTATCTTCTCATCATTCTTCCTCAGACATTCAAAAGGCGGCATCATACTGATTCTCATTCTCATACTCATGGCAATGACATTGATGTTTTTATTCGGCAAAGCACCGCAGATATTCAATATGCCCCGCACAGCCAGTCTTTCACAGGTCAATCAGTATATTGCCTCACTGGAGATTGAACAGTTCAGGCATCTCCCCTCAGGCCTTGTATCCAATATGATGTTTGCCCTCATTGACAATAAACCCGCAGGAAAGTCATTTACAGGCATATTGCTCTATCTCGGTGCAATAATCCCCCTCCTCTTTATCTCCCTGCTGATATACAGGAAGCGCTATCTTGCATTCGGGCAGAAATACGAGAAGAAAACAAGTATTGCAAGGAACAGAATGCATTTCCCGCTTTTCATGAAAGACAGTAAGCAGCTGCTGTTCATACAAAAGGACATTGTATCATTTATAAGAGACCCATCACAGTGGGGACAGTCACTCATATTCCTCGTGCTCCTCACATTCTATATATTCTCCCTCATTCGCACTCCAATATACTTCAAGACACCATTCTTCACATATATTATTGCATTTGCCAATATGGGTTTTTCCGCCTATATTGCAGCAACACTATCCGTAAGATTCATATACCCGATGATATCCCTTGAAGGCAGGACATTCAATCTCATCAAAATGACAGGACATATCAGCAGATTCTTTACAGCCAAACTGATATTCAATTTCATTCTTGTTTTTATACTCGCAGAACTGCTTGTTACAGGGACCAATATATTCCTTGATCTGGACATGACCATAATAATAATCTCACTGATTACAATATTCATACTCTCGGTAGGCATAACAATAATCAATATCGGCATAGGCGCTATATTCCCTGAGTTCAGACAGACCAATCCATCCAAGATAGCATCAGGATTCGGCGGGATTATTGCAGGCATATTCTCCCTTACCTATGTAGGTATTTCCCTCGGTTTTCTTGCAGGTCCCATACGCCTTTACTTTGAAAACAGTTTTCAGGGCATTGAATTCAATTACAATTATTTTGTTCTGGCAATAGCCGCGATTCTCTTAATCACAATAATCATATCAGCAATACTCTTTCCCATTGCCCGCAGGAAGCTCCGTACACACTATATTTAGAAAATATTGAGACAGTAAAATTCCTGTTTCAAAGATGATTTTCCCCTTGAAATCCGTCTGTTTTATATTATATTATAAGTAACTGGGGGCGAATCGGTCTCGACAGGAATACAATTGCTCGGAGGAAGCATGCCGAGATTGCTGGGGTCTCGTAAAACACCGGCAATTATAGTAATTGGCGACGAAACATACGCTATCGCTGCATAATTGATGCGGCGCGGTCCCCGAAAGTCGCTGGTACTTTCGGTAAGGCTGACATATCACCGGCTGCTGTTTCCGTCTGCTGCTTGCGGAAACTCAAGATTGTAGCAGCAAAGCTTTCCAGAGGGTTGTGATGCACCTTCGGAAAGAACTTAAGCATCACTAAGCATGTAGAAGGACCGGACATTGATTCTTGGACGCGGGTTCGACTCCCGCCGCCTCCACCATTATTTACCCACCGATACCCACCATACTCCCGTCAGGGAGTCCATTTGTGAAACAAATACGAGCATAGCGAGTGAACCCGCAGAGGGTTCTTGCATTGCTGGATTTCGGACTCACCAAGGAATGCATTCAGCCTATTCCCCCATTGATTTCATCCGTAGGCTTCACTCCCGCCGCCTCCACCATTTTTACTCCCGACAGGGAGTCCATTTGTGAAACAAATACGAGCACAG
>JAXHVG010000213.1:0-5267 GCA_034189245.1 Caldifarciminota bacterium | reverse complement strand
GTCCGTGCAATCAACCCTGATCTCCGGTGTTGAATGGTAATAAGGCATCACACCCTTGAGATCAGAGAGTTTCCTCTTTGACTGAGAAACTATCTGCATAATAAGCAGTGATGCGAATAAGCCGTCATCAAAACCATAGAAATTCTCATTGAAGAACATATGCCCGCTCATCTCTCCTGCAAGCAGTGCATTCTCCTCTTTCATCTTGCGTTTGAGAAGGGAATGACCTGTCTTGTACATTATCGGTTTGCCGCCCATATTGTTTATCATTTCCTCAAGACCCTGGGAACATTTCACATCAAACACAATCTTCTCGCCCTTCCTTCTTGACAGTAAATCATAGGCCAGTATGCCGAGTATCTGATCACCGTAAATAACATCACCATTCTCATCAAGCAGTCCTATGCGGTCACAGTCACCATCATATCCTATACCCATATCATAATCACCTGAAGCTGTTTTTTCCACGAGCTCTTCTATATACTCCATTACAGTCGGATCCGGGAGATGATTGGGGAATGTGCCGTCTCTCTCCTTATTGATGAAATCCGCCTCTACCCCTAGTTTCTCAAATATCTTCCCGGCAACAGGACCTGCTGTACCATTGCCAGGGTCAACAAGCACTTTCAAACTGCCGCCAATATTGACAGCAGAGACACACATGTCAATATAATCATTTTCTATGTCATATTCACTGTATTCACCACTGCCCCCTTCAAAATCCTCATTCTCAGCCAGTTCATAGAACTGCTGTATAACATCACCGTATATTGTCACATCGGGATCAACCATCTTAAGCCCATTGTACTCAATGGGATTATGAGAGCCTGTTACCATAATGCCGCCGTCTGCATTATGAAAATGCTGGGAGTAATACAGCATGGGTGTTGTGCATATGCCTGTATCTATCACATCAATGCCGCTATTCAGTACACCCCTGACAAATGCATCCTTGATGCGCGGACTGGAGAGTCTCACATCCATGCCTGAAACAACCTTCTTTCCCCCTCTTCTCTTGATATATGCGGCAAATGCCCTGCCAATTTTATAAACAATGTCATCTGTCAAATCCTCTTCTGCTATACCTCGGACATCATACATTCTGAATATGCCTCTATTCATTACAATTCCTCCTTTATGTATTTATAAGCATTATCAAATATTATACTTCCTGTCAATGAGGGACTATGGATACCATAATAGAGATGGTCTGCATAGAACCGCTCCGGATGGGGCATCATGCCCATTATCCTGCCTGTTTTGTCGCGTATTGCCGCAATATTTTTCATACTGCCATTGGGATTGACCGGATAGTGATTGACTGTATTGCCTGTACTGTCACAGTATTCCATTACAGTGTAATCATCAATATCAGGGAAATCATCTTCGGCAAATACGAATTTGCCCTCTGCATGCGCTATCGGCAGTTCCATCACAGTACTGATGCCTGAAGTGAATGCACTGCCCGCTCTTACTTTGAGATGGACCCACCTGTCCTCATAATGATGGGAATCATTGAATATAAGTGATGCATTCTGGCTGAAATCATTATTCCGATTGGGCAGTATGCCGGATTTGACCAGTATCTGAAAACCATTGCATATACCCAGTATCAGTTTCCCTTCTTCTATGAATGCCTTTATATCATCCATCAGGTGATGCTTTATAATGGATGCTACAATCCTGCCGCTGCCTGTATAATCCCCGTATGAGAATCCGCCGGGGAATACCATAAAACTGTAGCCGGACAGGGATGCATTGCCCTTGAGTATATTGTCAATATGTATGATATCAGGGAGAAATCCGCATCTTTTCAGTGCGTGAGCTGATTCAATCTCACAATTAACACCATGCGCCTTCAGTACAAGTGCTTTGAATTTATTCATAATACTCCCCTGCTCCATAGTGTCTTTAATTTTTCTATGTCAAAATCCGTTTCTGTGCCATTGTAATTGAGTGAGAACTCTCTGCCTGGCACTGTCTTGCCTATCGGTGTGACAATACTGCCTGCTGCAGCTTTCAGTATATCCATGTCTTCATCCCTCACCTCAACAATAAAACGGGTCTGGGTTTCAGAGAAGAGATAGATATAATCCGGCATACTGCTTTCTACAGCAATCCTGCATCCGCAGTCACTGCCGAACACCATTTCCATCAGTGCAATGAGGAGTCCTCCGTCCGATAAATCATGTGCAGAGAGAATAAGGTTCATTTCATTGAGTCTGCTCACTGTTGCCAGTATTGCGGATGACTCCTTGACATCTGTATGCGGAACCGTGCCTTCACTCTCATGCCCCAGTGCCCTGTACAGTGCACTGCCTGCCAGTTCATTTTCAGCGGCTTTGCCCAGCAGACATACAGTATTACCCTCACCTGTAAAATACGAGGGTCTGATATTGCCTGCATCTGTTACAGAGAGTGCTGATATGAGCAGTGTTGGCGGTATTTCAATAGTGCCGGAGCCCATTTCAAAGAAATTATTCAGTGAATCCTTGCCTGATATAAAAGGAGTTCCCAGTTCAACAGCATAGTCCCTGCATGCTTCAGCTGATTCAATGAGCCCGCCCAGTGTGCGTGTATTGGAGACATTGCCCCATGAATAATTATCCAGGAGTGCTGTGTGATTTATATTGCCTCCCTGAGCAAGCAGATTTCTCAATGCTTCGTCAATTGCAGCAAATGTCATCTGACGCGGATTGAGCTTGCCGTAATGGGGATTTATTCCATTGGAGAGGAGTATGACTCTTGATGAACCCGGTGGACTTATAACAGCACTGTCACTGACAGAATCCTGACGGGCTCCGCATAGGGGTTTTACTGATGTCTGAGCCATTACCTCATAATCATACTGCCTTATAATATCCTCTTTGGATGCAGTATTGCCGTCACTGAGAATCATCTCTGCCAGTTCAGTAATATCATTATTGATATCCGGATCACTGCCGGAGGCAATATTGCCGTACGGGGCAGCTTTCTTCATCTCCATGGGAAGTCCGGAATGTAGGAAACCCATGTCCAGTTCGCATACTGTCTTATCCCTGTATTTTATTATCAAATCACCATTCCTGAAATAACCGATATGAGATATGCCTGTTGAGTGCTTTTCCATGATTTCCTTCAGACGGGGAAAATTGCGGGGCGGTACGGAGAGCACCATTCTCTCCTGTGATTCACTGATCCATATCTCATCATATGTCAGACCGGCATATTTGAGGGGCACATTTTCAAGATATACCTCAGCTCCTGTCTTCTCGCCCATCTCACCTACAGCTGATGAAAGTCCGCCTGCACCGCAGTCAGTAATTGCACTGTAAAGCCCGTCTGCTTCCATAATCGCGTCCAGCATCTTCTTCTCTTCAATGGGATTGCCTATCTGAACTGCACCGGATGAAACATCCTGCGACTGATCGTGGAGTGATACGGATGAGAATGTAGCACCGTGAATGCCGTCCCTGCCTGTCTTGCCGCCGAGGAGCACTATCATGTCATTCTCCCTTACCTCCTTAAATGCATTCTTCTTCTTTGCAATACCCAGGGAACCTGCATAAACGAGGGGATTGCCTGCAAAATCCCTCTGGAAGTGCACTGAACCATTGACTGTGGGTATGCCCATACGGTTACCGTAATCCCTCACACCTGCTGTTATGCCCTTCAGCACATCACCGGGTTTTATTGTTCCCGGCGGGATATTGTCATTGTCACTACCTACACAGAACACATCGGTGTTTGCTATTGGCTTGAAGCCGAGGCCTGTGCCTATTGTATCCCTTATGACACCGCCTATACCTGTGCCTGCACCGCCGTAGGGCTCCAGTGCAGAGGGGTGATTATGCGTCTCAACCTTGAAGCATACATCATATTCATCGTCAAATGACCATATACCGGCATTGTCATGGAATATGGAAACAGCGTCAGGGTGATCAATATCAACTGTTGCCTTGACAATAGTGCTTTTGAAGAGATTGGAAATCTCTCTTCCATTGTATTCCATATCGGAATTGAATGTCTTATGCACGCAGTGTTCAGACCATGTCTGGGCAATTGTCTCAAGTTCAATATCCGTGGGATCCCTTCCCAGTGTGTCAAAGTATTCCTTGATTGCAGACATCTCTCTTTCATTGAGTGAGAGTGTCATTGACCGGGATATTTCATTGAGATCACCTTCAAGGGACACTGTTCTTACAGTAATATCTGTCTTGGGCTTTATATCAATAAAATGAACTGAGTGGGAGATATCCTCTATCAGGGGATTGTAATACCTGTTCTTGAGAAATTCCACTGTCTTTATCATATCAGGCGGATTGCCTGACAGATAGTAGCGCGAGAGTATCTTCACATCCGTCTCTATGTTGAGGGAGAGTTCCAGATAATCCCTTATTGTTTCTGCTTCAGGGTCCATTACCCCCGGCCGTTTCTCAATACTCACAGTATAATCATAATCCGGCTGGGCGTGACTGTTGACGGACATTATATCCGTGATTGAATCACAGAGGAGTTCAGAGAGAAAATCAATGTCAATATCACTGCTGAAGTGATAAACCTTTGATGTCCGTACCGAGTAACTGCCTTTCAAATGATTCTTCATCTCTCCTGTAATGACATTGCCCAGTGAATCAAATGCTGATGATTTCTGAATTATTTCTGCAAACAACTATACCCCTTTTTCAGATTAATTTCTTTATCTTGTCAATACTGTCCCTTGCAGCCCTCTCCCCTATTTTGATGGCTTCTTCAGCCTTGATGAAATCAAAGTGATTGATACTTGCCATATCGGGTTTGAGAAGGAGGTCAGGTTCATCTGCCTCCAGTTTGTATTCTGCAATCCTGCTCTCTGCAAGATGCACTGTCTGTGACATAATATCCAGTATATTTATCTCATCTGTGAGATTAAAGAGTGAACCGACCCTTTTGGCAATACCCTCCCAATTGGTCTTCTCCTTATTGACCAAATTCTTCACGCGTTTATTGAGATAATCAATGAACTGCCCTCTGTCATCAGGCACTTCCTCTATCTCACTGCCTGTCTGAGGCAGTGTAAGATTTTTATGCTTCAGTTCGTGCACTGTAAGCACATTGACTGCCAGTACCCTGTCAGCCCCCAGGCTCCGTGCTGTATCAGCCGGAACAGGATTGACCAGACCGCCGTCAACAAGCACATCACCATCATTCTTCACAGGGGAGATTGTATTCACACAGGGCAATATTATTAATTCACTGAGGGCATCCATGTCCATTCCCGGTATATTCTCCCCTGTGAAGAATGATGG
>JAXHVG010000212.1:0-18069 GCA_034189245.1 Caldifarciminota bacterium | reverse complement strand
AAATCACAGTGCCTTATCCCTGTCACAATCCCTCATTTCCCGACAAAAGAGCTGTTTGATATTGATGTTATTTTTCATGAAGATGAAGGGTAGTTTGATATTCTTTCAGAGCATCTGCAAGCAGCTGCTTTAAAACAGCTCTCCTTGAGGTCCTATCCCTATCCCTTGAATTCTGCCTTCCATCAGACCTCTTCTCAAATGTTCTGTAATCCTCCTCTGTGCCAATATACCCTTCATCTTCATGAAAGATAACATCAATATCAAACAGCTCTTTTGTCGGGAAATGAGGGATTGTGACAGGGATAAGGCACTGTGATTTATCTTCCTCATAACAGTGAAAACTGGTGTATTTATAATCCTCAATATTTTCAACAATATGATGTTTCACAGCATTAAAATTAATGTAATTGACATCAGTATAAAGGTATATCTCATCTGTTACAGGGATGCACTTGTACCTGCCCTGAAATACATGGCCCACTGTATCATACTTATTATTGAAATACAGTGCATAACGGGTATTGAGAGGATGCATCAGTTTAGATATGGGATCATCAATTACCCTCACTAAGATGTGCACATGATTGCGGATCAAGCAGTATGCAATGAGCTCTATATCCAAATGCTCCAGTTCTTCACTAAGGTATTTGATATAGACATCCATATCATCATTGGAAAAGAAAATAGGATTCTTCCTCTGACCTCTGCTTATTATATGATAATAATTGCCTTTTCTATTTATCCTTCCTATTCTAGGCATAATTTGAATATATACTAAAATATGCGATTTGTCAACATAAGAGGATGAGTTGACACAGTTAACCACCGTCCCTTATCCGGGAGGCCATTGCAGGTCTCTGCCTCCAAGGAGGTGGAAATGCAGGTGGAAGACGGATTGGCCTGCTCTTTTGCCGTGATTTGTTACTATGCGGTATCCGTCACGGTCCAGGCCATTGTCAGATGCGATCTTCTGTATTGCACTTATAACTGCATCTATATAGGGTTTATCACTGCCGGAGACATCATGGATTGACTCAATGTGTTTTTTAGGGATTATCAGTATGTGAACCGGAGCCTGGGGATTGATATCATTGAAAGCATAGACATACTGGTCTTCATAGACCTTATCGGAGTCAATATCACCTGATATGATTTTACAGAACAAACAATCATTCATTTTTCACTCCCTGTAAATATTTTATGACTGCAATACTGCTTACTGCAAATGTCTCTGTTCTGAGTACTGCAGTATCAATATGGAATGGTTTAATGCCCTTTTGGACAAGGAATCCCTCCTCTTCTCCGGTAAACCCGGATGGAGGACCGATAAAGATATTGATATGTTTTGAAAAATCCGGTTCAATACCTGCATTCTCCCCTTCAATTGAACCAAAATAGGCATTGACAAAATAACTTGAATACAAATCCTCCAGTTTAACAGGTTCTCTGTAATGTGGCTTGATAAACCTGCCTGACTGTTTTATTGCAGATTTCAGTATGGAATCAGCTCTTCCGGCATTGAGGGGGTATTTGCTGCTCTTTCGCGTAATAAGCGGTATGAACTCATGGACACCTATTTCAGTGCATTTTTCCAGAATAATTCTCATTCTGCTCTTCTCACATATACCGAACAAAATGTTGATAAGTTCTGATTCGTCCGATTCTACTTCAATCACATCTGTCAGTGTGCCGTCAGGCATAAGCATGCCCTCATACAGTACACCGGAACCATCAGTGAAATTAATTCTGCTGGGGGGATTTATTCTTATCACATTGACTGCGTGATGCAGTTCATCATCGGATAATTGAAATTTATCACATTCTTTCCGGGCATAAAAGACATTTCTATGACTCATTCTGCAGGTCTCTCATCTGCTTGATAAGTTCCTTCATTTTCCTTGATGGTCTTTTCGGAATCTCAATATTGGTCTTTACAAACAGATCACCTGTTCTGCCCCTATTGACATTGGGCATGCCCCTGCCCTTCAATACGAATATCTTGCCGGACGGTGTCCCTGATGGTATCTTGAGTTTGACCTTTTTCCCGTCTATGGTCTTGATGGTTTCCTTTGAACCCAGCACTGCATCAGGATAGGATATTGTTATCTGCATATGAAGATTATCACCATCCCTTATGAATCTGTCATTCTCCTTTTCCTTGAAAATTACACGGAGATCACCGTAAACGCCCTTGCCGGAAGGCGCATTACCTTCTCCCTTGAGATTCATATAGGAATTATCAGATACTCCGGGTGGCACATCAATCTTCACCTTATGGTCTTTCTTAATCCTTCCTTCACCAAAACACTTACTGCATTTATTCTTGACTATCCTGCCAGAGCCCTGACATGTGGGGCAAGTGCCGACATTGACAACAGTACCGAACATTGACTGACTGCGCACCCTTCTCTGCCCCGTGCCATTACAGTCCGGGCATTGTTCAAGATCAGATTCACTCTCAGCACCTGTTCCATTGCACTTCGGACATGTCTCATATCTCTTGTATTTTATGGTTTTTGAAACACCCGAATGCATATCCTCAAGTGAGAGCTCCAGATTGATATTGATATTGCCGCCCCTGTTTACACGGTTTGCACTCCGGGCTCTGCCCCTGCCGCCTCCGAAAAACATGTCAAATATGGAACCGCCTCCGCTGAAACCTGAACCTCCTCCGAATATATCGGAGAATATGTCGGATATGTCTTCAGCATGAGAGAAATTATTCCATGAGAAACCGCCCTGACCGAATTCCTGGGATACACCATCATATCCATACTGATCATACATCTTTCTCTTCTTGGGGTCTGCAAGCACTTCATACGCCTCTGAGACTTCTTTGAATTTATCTGTTGCCTGCTCTTTGTTTTCCTTATTGAGATCAGGATGATATTTCTTCGCCATTTTCCTGTATGCCTTCTTTATCTCCTCAGGCGAAGCATCCCTCTCAATGCCGAGTACTTCATAGTAATCCTTATTAGCCATTAAACATCCCTTAAATTAAAAAGGCGGGTTCTGTGACCCGCCTTTTATCAGCTATTACTGCTCGTCGTCCTCATCTTCATCTACAACTTCATAGTCAGCTTCCTCAGCCTGTTCCGGTCCGGACTGCTCTCCACCTTCACTGCTGTCTGTTGACTGACCTGGCTCTGCCTGCTGCTGTCCCGCCTGCTGATCACCTTCAGTACCTTCTTTCTGATATATATCGGAAGAGACCTTGTAGAATTTCTGTTTGAGGTCCTCAAGCCTGTTTTTGATATCATCCTTATTGTCTGTATTGAGAACATCCTTGAGGTTCTTGATTGATTTCTTGACTTCTGTAATGAGTCTCTCATCAACCTTGTCACTGTTTTCCTTTATGAATTTCTCTGATGAATGTATGAATGAATCAGCTTCATTCCTTACTTCTATGAGTTCCTTCTTCTCCTTGTCCTCTGCTTCATGCTCTTTTGCCTCATTGACCATCTTGTCAATTTCTTCCTCTGAGAGTCCGCTTGAAGAAGTTATCCTGATGGACTGCTCCTTGCCTGTAGCCTTGTCTTTGGCATATACATGGAGTATGCCGTCAGCATCAATATCAAATGTCACTTCAACCTGAGGCACTCCCCGGGGTGCGGGAGGTATGCCTATCAGTTCAAATTTGCCCAGTGTCCTGTTGTCTGAAGCCATCTCTCTTTCACCCTGGAGCACATGAATTGTCACAGCTGTCTGATTATCCTCAGCTGTTGAAAATACATTCTGTTTCTTGACAGGTATAGTGGTATTCCTATCTATGATCTTTGTCATGACTCCGCCGAGTGTTTCAATACCCAGTGAAAGGGGGGTCACATCAAGAAGCAGTACGTCTTTCACATCACCTGCAAGTACACCGGCCTGAATGGAAGCACCGATTGCAACAACTTCATCCGGATTGATTCCCTTGTGCGGTTCCTTCTCAAAGAATTCCTTTACAATTCTCTGAACAGCAGGCATTCTTGTCATACCGCCGACAAGAACAACCTCAGCAATATCCGATACACTGAGCCCTGCATCTTCAATAGCCATCTTGCATGGTTTTATAGTATTCTTGAGCAGATCCTCTACAAGCATTTCCAGTTTTGCCCTTGTTATATTCATTTCCAGATGCTTGGGCCCATTCTGGTCAGCTGTAATGAAAGGCAGATTTATATTGGTCTCTTTCTTTGTGGATAATTCCATCTTTGCCTTCTCTGCAGCTTCTCTGAGTCTTTGAAGAGCTGACTTGTCCTTTCTCAGATCTATGCCATTGTCTTTCTTGAATTCATCTGCAAGATAATTAACTATTCTCTCGTCAAAATTATCACCGCCGAGATGCGTATCTCCATTTGTTGACAATACTTCAAATACACCATCGCCTATTTCAAGTATGGATATATCAAATGTACCTCCGCCCAGATCATACACAGCTATTTTCTCATTGGTTTTTTTATCAAGGCCGTATGCCAGTGATGCTGCAGTGGGTTCATTGATGATTCTCAATACCTCAAGACCTGCTATCTTGCCTGCATCCTTTGTTGCCTGTCTCTGTGAATCATTGAAATAGGCAGGTACAGTTATAACAGCTTTCTCAACATCCTCTCCGAGATACTCCTCAGCTGATTTCTTGAGATACTGCAGTATCATTGCTGATATTTCAGGCGGTGAATAGTATTTACCTTCTATATTTACGCGGACATCACCATTCTGTCCCTCTTCAATATTATACGGAACAAGTTTCTGTTCTTCAGGCACTTCACGGAATCTTCTACCCATGAATCTCTTTATTGAAGAAACAGTACTCTCCGGATTTGTCACCTGCTGCCTTTTTGCTGTTGTGCCAACAAGCCGTTCCTTGTTCTTCTGGAATGCCACAACTGAAGGTGTTGTTCTGCTTCCGTCCTGATTGGGTATCACTACCGGTTCACCATTGACCATAGCAGAAACACATGAATTCGTTGTCCCGAGATCAATTCCTATTATTTTTTCCTTTGCCATATATACCTCCGTTATTAATCATTAAATGTTTCGTCATCATTACTATTATTATTTTTCTTATTCACCACAACCTTTGCAGGTCTCAGTATCTTGTCGCCGAATCTATAGCCCTTTGCAAAGACCTCAGCCACAACATTATTTTCCATATCTTCATCACAGACAACAGAGATAGCCTCATGCAGATTGGGGTCAAATTCCATATCCTTTGCCGTAAACGGGGACACATTGTGTCTATCAAGAAAATCATGAAAACTCTTGTCTATCATCTTTATTCCGCTGATTATCTGCTCCTTATTGCCTGTCTTCTCAAAATGTTCAATAGCCCTGTCAAAATTGTCAAGCACATCTATGAGATCAATAAAGAGTCTTTCCTTGCTTGTATTGAGCACAGCATCCCTCTCCTTTGCCATCAGTTTCTTTGCATTATCAAAATCCGCTGCCTTTCTCAGGAGCCTGTCCTTCATTTCAATGCACTCTTCTTGCAGATCTTCAACTCTCTCTTCCAGACTCTCTTTCTGACTATTGAGCTTTGCCAATTCATCCTCAAGCAATTTAATCTGTTTATGCTTGTCTGCAATAAATTTTACATTCGTTTTTCTATTATTTGATTTTGATTTACTCTTCGTATTTTTACCCATAAATCCTCTCTTTATCATATTTATATTTGAGGAACACTATGAAAATATAATTTATATAGAGTTTTTGTCAAGTGTCAGTAAAATATTTTATTCTCTTAATTATTATCAGCCGGTATTATGCATATAAAGGCGAATTCACTGTCCGACTGATTCTTGAATTGATGTATTTCACCCGGCTTGACGAAGAGAACCATGCCCTCTTTTACGGAATGTTCACCATACTTGTCAATGGCAATACCCTCTCCTCTCTCAATCTTGACAACATGTTCAAAATCATGCTGATGATAAGGTGTATATCCGCCGGGTCTGACTGTAAAAAGACGCATAATAATATTATCTGAACCATCGTCGGCTCCGATTAGGACCTGTTTTGTCACATCCTTCAGGTCATCAGCCTTCAAATGCAATCTTTCAATTTCATTGATCTTGTTTATCTTCATTATTATCTCCTATATCTTGAATTTGGATACAAACTGCTTGATACGTGATGCCTTATCAGACAATTCCTGCGATGATGATGTGAGTTCCTCCATCTGTGATGTAATCTCCTCATTGGAGGATGATATCTGCTCAGCTGAAGCAACCACATTGTCAATCCTCAGCTTGACTTCCTTGAATGTCTTGTTCAGTTCATTGAACTGATCACCTATCTTCTCTATACCTGTTGTCAGATTATTTGTCTCATTGTATGTATTTTCCGATTCCCTGCTCACACGCGCAGATATATCGGATAATTTATCCCAGTCACTCTGTATTGCACTGAAACCGTCCAGTGACTTGCTTATAAGATTGTGTAGATGCTGTATATTGGCAATAACCTCATTCATAATGCCCTCAATATTCTTTGAGGCATTTGAGCTCCTGGATGAAAGCCCCCTTATCTCTTCTGCAATAACGGCAAATCCGCCGCCCTCTTTGCCTGCTCTCGCAGCTTCAATGGCTGCATTGAGCGAGAGCAGCTCAATCTTCTTATGCACCTTTTTGATTGAATCAACACTTGTCTGTATTGTATTGACCTGTCCGCTGAAATCATCAATGAAATGCTTGATATTCTGTATGGACTTCTCCATTGATACAAAATTTTCCGAAGAGGAATCTATCATCTCCGTCTCCGAATTCATGAGTTTCATGAAATCCTCATTGACATTCTTTGCCTTGCCGAGAAATTCAACTGTCTGATTCATCAGATTATTCATCTGTTCCACGGATGATGCCATATTGTCCGTATAGTCCTTCAGGACCATTATATCGGATGTGATGTTCTCGGTTGAGGCAGAGACCTCTTCAGTTGCTGATGAGACCTCCTGGGATGATGCTGCAAGCTCCTGTGAGAATGCTGCAATTTCTGATGAATTCTCATTGAGCTGATAAAGAATATCTTTGATAACTACCATTAGATCGTTCATCTTTGTATTAATACTGATAAGCTCATTGAATTTCGTCTCAAAATCCATACTATGAGTAAAATCCTTATCCTCGCCAATTCTTGTCATTGTGTCCGTAAGCCGCTTGAGATCCTTTCTGATTATTCTGGCTATTATAATTGAGAGTACAATGAGTATTACAAGAACAATACCCGCAACTATTATCTGCACAAAGAGGCGTATCTTCAGCGTATTGTTCAGCCTGTTTTTGAGATTATTAATCTTCATATTGATTACACCGTTTGTCTTACTGACAATATCTTCATTGAACCGGGCTGACATCTCCTCAATACCCTCAATATATTCAGACCCGCCTCTGCCGGTTATAGCCCTGTTGAATAAGACTGACAGTGAATCATTATGGGCTGAGAATGTTTCATGGGGGAATTGGGCATACTTATCCTGCATCTCATTGAGCTGTGCAGTAAATGCCTCGGAATCCCTCCTGAATGCAATGCGGTTAGTTTCACTGTCTGTATTGAAATAATCAATGAAGGATGAAATCATCCGGTTGTACCGGGACTGTACTGCATCCATCTCACTTTGATATTCAACCATATACAGAATATTCTCTGTTGTCTCACTGTAATCACTGAATGTATTCATCATCAGCAATGCAAGCACACCCACAACTATTGCTGGGACAACCATAAAACCTATGATAAGCCGAGTGATAGATAAGTTTCTGAAGAAACCCGATAAATATTTCATTATGCTCCTTTTTGTCTATTATATAAAAAAAGCAGATTAATTCAATAGTTATTAATTATTATGCGGATCCAGCTGCTCTATTTTCTCCGAGCAATTGTCGCCATAGTACTCTGATGCTTCAATGATTTTCACCTCTTTGACATAATCACCCTTTTTGATATTATCAAGCAGCTCTGCATTCTCTATTGCCTGACCGAATACCGTATAATTATTATCCAGATTGGGCAATGCCTTCAATGCAAAGTAGTACTGGGATCCCGCACTATTGGGATCCTGTGCCCGCGCCATTGCAAGTGTACCCAAGATGTGTTTTGTCGGATTGAACTCCTCGTCAATAGTGTATCCTGGACCGCCTGTCGGTTCATCAGTTGGACTGCCGGTCTGTATGACAAAATCAGGCACTACTCTGAATATCTTATTGCCGCTGTAGAAACCATTCCGGGATAGTTTAATGAAATTCTCAACATGACTGGGGGCTAATTCACTGTAAAACCTCACGACAATCGTATCCTCCCGGGTTCCTTCTTCATTCTGCCATATCCACAATGCAATGGGCTCTTTAAATTCTGTTTTGATGTTTTCCTGTTTCTCAGTCATCTCATCTCCTCTATCTTTAGTGTTTTCTGCCATATCCGATTCTCCGCTGCAGCCCATGAGCAGCAATGCAATAGTGATTAAAATGATGATTTTCTTCAAATTGACCTCCTGTTATATGTTCCACATTCTTTCAAGAAGAGGAAGATTGTTCTTCCAATTCTTTTTATATTTTACATTCAAATCCAGATATATCTTTCTGCCTAAAAACTCCTCTATACTCTTTCTTGCCTTAATGCCCAGTTCTCTTATCTTCTTTCCGCCTGCACCAATAATAATACCCTTTTGGGAATTCCTCTCAACATAAATATTGACCCTGATATATGTCTTTGAATCCTCTCTCTCCTTGAATTCCTCTACAACAACACCGGAACTGTAGGGAAGTTCCTGCCCGTAAAGAAGAAACACCTGTTCCCTTATCAGCTCTGAGACAAAGAATCTCTCGGGCTTGTCTGTAAGATAATCCTCCGGATAGAAATGATGGCTATGGGGGAGATAATTGCGTATTTTCTCTACCAGCAGGTCAATATTATGACCCTTCAGTGCTGATAGAGGAATCACTTCCGATGCCCGGATGTACCTGCCGGACAGTTCATTCAATGCATTCTCCCTTTCCGCTTCATCCATTCTGTCCGTCTTATTGAGAATTATAAAGAAATTCTCTGCTCGTTTTGTGATGAATGAATAATCATTCATATAATTTATGTCATCTGTCATAAGTATAAGCAGATCACAGTCACTGATTGATCTGTCAATATCCTTAACCATCTTTGACTGCAGTGAATTCTCAGGCTTAATCATCCCGGGTGTGTCAAAGAATACTATCTGGGTATTCTCATCATTGTAAATGCCCAGTATTCTGCTTCGCGTGGTCTGCGCCTTATGGGTTACTGCAGAGAGTTTGATGTTCAGTATGCGGTTTAAGAGCGTGGATTTGCCTGTATTGGGCCTGCCTGCAATAGTAACATATCCTGATTTCATCTATGCTCCGAATTTCTTCAGTCTGCCTGCTGAATCAAGCATCAGATTTATTATATGCTTGCCGTAAATTGTCCCGATTGCACCATTAATGCATTCTAATTCCGAAAACCCCTTCACACTATTATGCCGCGCATACTGGTGTATCAGGAGGAGAGGGACCTTATGGCTTGAATGTGATTTCATCAATGCAGGTGTTGAATGGTCACCTGTAATTGCAATGACATCAAAATTATGCTTCATAATTGAAGGCAGGTGATTATCAAATTCCTCAATCACCTTCACCTTGGAGTCAAAATCACCATCCTCACCATAGGAATCGGTTTTCTTCACATGGAGGAAGAAATAATCATATCTTTCATAATTCTCTGAAAGAGCATTAATCTCATCACTCAGTGTTGAACCGGCATTGAGAATATCCATACCTACGAGTTTAGCCAATCCCCTGTACATCGGATAAGTTGCAATGCAGGCAGGTTTAATCTTGAATCTTTCCTCCATAGTTTCAATATCCGGGTATGTGGAGACACCCCTGAAAAGTGCATAATTTGCCCTCTCTTGATCTTTCAGCACATCGCCTATCATACTTGATGCCTTATTGATTATCACTGCTGTCCTTCGCGCATTGTCTCCTGAGGGCACTGCGTCAAGGGGCTTGACGCCTGTCTCCTGAGGATCTGTGTCTGATACATCGCCGCTGCATTCAATATCCCTTATGACAAAAACAAATCTGTGTTCTTTCCCGCTGTGGAATTCAACAGAATATCCGTCTATTTTATCTATATTCCGGGAGAGTTTATCACATAATTCTTTATTCTTCCGGGTGGATATACGCCCGGCTCTCCTGTCCGTTACTCTGCCTTCATTGTCAATTGCGGCAAAATTACAGCGTGCTGTGACAGACCGGCTGTCAACTTCCACATCAATACCCAATGCCTCCAGTATGCCTCTGCCTATTATATGGGTCTTTGGATCATAGCCGAACACAGATAGATGCCCCGGACCGCTTCCCGGGGTTATCCCTGTCTCAACAGGTATATGAAGCCCTGTTTCATATTGACGCGCCATTTCATCCATATTCGGTGTATCGGCATATTCCAATTCTGTCTTATTGTCATGTTTCTTTGAAGGAAGTCCGCCCAAACCGTCCAGTATCACAAGAAGCATTTTGCTGTCATTGGGTTTTGTTAAACTGTCTATAAGTGGTTTCATAACTCTCTCCATCTTTCCATGAATTTATCAGTCAATTCCCTGTTGAGACCTGTCTTTACATACTGTCCATACCCATGAAAATCACTGCCGCCTGTTATCAGATAATCACGCGTAAGGCAGTAGTCCCTGATATACTCCCTCTGCATGGGAGTATTCATTGAAGTGAACACCTCAATGCCCTCAAGTCCATGTGACATAATCTCCTCAAGCATATTTTCTACACCTGATTCAAATGGATGTGCCAGCACCGGTATGCCCCTGTTTGCTTTTATCAGTTCAGCTGCCCTGTCTACAGTAAAATATTCCTTCGGTTTGTAACAGGGGGAATCATCACCTATGTATCTGTCAAATGCAGCATTCATATTCTTGACATAACCCTTTCTCAGCATAATTCTTGCAATATGGGGTCTCCCGGGCGCCCTTGAATCAGCCGTCTCCGCTTCCAATTCCTCCCGGGTAATTATTACACCATGCTGCTTCAAACATTTGACGATGGACAATGCCCTCGTGAGTCTGCGATTCCTCTTTGACTCAAATTCCTTCTCAATTTCCTCGGTTTCCCTGAAATAACCCAGAACATGTATCTGCCTGCCTTCCATCAAACATGAGAATTCAGCACCTGTTATAAATGTGGTCATCCCATTGTCAATAAGGGTTACTGTGTCATGATCAGTGACTGATGCGAATTGAACATTCATTTCTTGCATCAATCTGCCGATGTCTTCCGAGGACAGAATGCCGTCCGAGAAGATTGTGTGCAAATGCAGGTCAGAGATTACTTTGGTCATGTAAAACCGAGATCCCCGGCTGTCTGCTTGATTATTTCCGGGTCAATGAACTGTTTCTTCTCAAGGAATGCCTCAAGAAGCGCATTGTCGCATACAATATTGATAAGACGGGGTTTGCCTTTGGAATACTGATGTATTATTTCTATTGCCTGATCCATGAACAATGGTTCCTGTCTGCCTGCAACTGCCAGGCGGTGATTGATATAATTCTTTGTTGACTTAATGTCAAGCGGTCTGAGGAACTGCTTGATGCTTATTCTCTCATAGAGGGGCGGATCCAGTTTTAGATTCACTTCCAGTTCAGGCATGCCGAACATGAGGAATGTCATCATATGGCCGTTTTCATTCTGCATATTCAGAAGTCCTCTGAACTCTTCCATTATTTCCCTGCTCTTGAGCATATTGGCTTCATCTATCATAACAACAACCTTCTTGCCTTTGCGGTTGTACAGGTCAAGCCGTTTATAGACAAGCTGTATGAGATTCATCTTGTCTTCATTTTCCACATCTGCTCCGAGCTGAAGTGCAATTCTTTTAAGAAGCCAGTGAGCAGTTATTTCTGAATGTATTATTACAAGCAGTGATATCTTGTACTCTTTTTTTGATGAAAAATAATCAAGCAGTTTTCTGGAGAGTGTGGTCTTCCCTGTCCCGATATCACCGATAAGTACTGCCAGCCCCCTCCTCTCTTCAGCTGCATGTATCATCTTTGTCACTGCCTTGGAATGATTGGGGCTGTTATAGTAGAACCTGTCATCAGGTGCTGTGGAGAATGGTGATATCTTAAAATGAAAATAATCCCTGTAATTCATATTACATATAACTTATATTTTTTGATTTATTATTATCATCGTCATCATCCAGGTCAATTTCAATGTCATCAAATTCACTCTCTTCCTCTTGAGCAATATCCTCATCCTTGAGCAATGCGGAAAAGTCAACCATGCCGTCATCAGGAGTTTCTGCTGCTGCGCCCGTTTTCTCTTTGGGAACTTGCTCTTTTTGTATTTTCTTTTCCATTGCCTCTTTTATAAGGGCAATGTGCTTGTCTATATTCTTGAATGAAGCATCGGTCTGTTTGATCTGAGTCATCATCTTCAATGCCTGCTCAAGCATCTGTCTGCTCTCATAGATACGCGCAAGCGTGTATTTGATGCCCAGATACTCCTCGGGTTTCTTGCCCTTGATTGACATTGCCTCAATAAGTGTATGTTCAGCTGTCTCCAGGTCATTCTTCTCAAAATAACACTGTCCGAGCATCTCCAAGGACTTGAGCTTGTATTCCGGGTTTGCTAGTGATTTCTTTAATTCCTCTATTGCCATGTCATGCAGTCCCATCTCCTTAAAACTCACCCCGAGATCATAATGACTTGAAACATCCTCATCAGACAAATTCTCATTGACCCCCTCTTTCAATTCATCAAGCAGTTCATTGAGAGACCATACCTCATCACTCTGCTGTTGGGAATCCTGTTCAATACTGAATTTGGGTCTCTTGCCCTCATTCTTGCCATTGACAATATCCCGTGCAGTCATATCCTCCGATTCCTTCATAAGATCATCACCGGAAAGATCCTCTGTGATCTCTTCCTTGAATTCACTGAGGAAATCCGTTTCCATTGGCTCTGCCTGGGCCGGCTTCTGCTCATGCTTGGCAGGTTCAGGCTGTTGGGGCGGGACTTGTGCTTGAGTGAGACGGCTTTTCATGGCAATTGCCTCCTGATTTGCCGGATCAGCAGCAAGCACTGTATCTATAAGCTTCATTGTCTTTTCAGGTTCCTTGTCAATACTCTGTTTTGCCAGATATAAATATGAATCCACTGCCTTTGACGGCTGTGAGGTCTTAATTGAGAGGTCAATTATCGCCTTATGGGCCTTCATCTCATTCTCTTTGAGATTCACAATCTTCCTGTATGCACCAATTGCATTGTCATACTCCTCTATTGAAGTGTATCCCTCTGCTGCCTGATAATAGAAATTGGCTGCTTCATTGGCATCATAATTCTCGGACAATTCCCCCATCTGCACATACTGCAGATATATCTCGCTTTCTTCACTGCCTGTTGACTCTGTTTCTTCTTCCAGCGCCTCTGCACCTTCCGGTTCAGGTGCACTTGCGGGGGGGGCAGATGTCTTTTCTGATTCCTCTGAAAAGGATTCATCCAATTCCTGGGTGAGATTGTCAACCAGATCAGACATATCAAAATCCTCTATATCAATCTCCTCTTCAGAAGAAGGCGCTGCCTGAGCAGGTTTCGGCTGCGGCTTCTCTTTCTCAACAGGTTTCGTAACAATTCCCGCCTGCTTTGAGTACTTTGTAATCTTCTGCCTTATCAGTGCTGCCTGCTCCATGTCATTCCGTTTTACATAATGCCCTTCTACTTCCTTCAAGAGCTCTATTGCTTTTTCCAGTTCCTCTTCCTGAACATACAGGTCAACAAGCTTCTCCTTTATCTCAATTCTCTCCGGCATCATATCAAGTGTATCCTTGAATGCCTCTATTGCAGCTTTCCTGTCACCATTCTGCAGTGATTTCTCCGCAAAATTGATGAAATTATTCAATGCTTCTCCAACAAGGCCCTGTTCCCTGTTGAATTCGCCTATCTTTCTGTACATCTCTATCTGATTTGAATCTGTCTTCAGTATCTTCTTTGCCATTGCAATGGCATTTGGATAGAGGGAATCCTTGCCGTAGAGATACATCGCCTTTCTGAAATTCTCAATTGCAATATCCTTATTGTCCATCTTGGAAAGATATATATCCCCCACCTTGTTATAGAGGGTTATATCAGGGGTATTCTTCTCCTCAAGTTTGTCAATTATCGCCTGATAATACTTCAGTGCTTTCTGATAATTACCCTTGGAGAGGAATTGTTGTGCTTTTGCTTTTACATCTTTTATTGATGCCAATTATGCTCCTGATTATTAATCTTTAATTATAATTCTCTCTGGTATGAAGTCAACTGTTTCTTCAGTCCGATGGATTCACAGACCTCTTCAGTCATATCGGCATTTATGGGCATCTGTTCAAGATATGCTGCTTCAAGGAGTGCATTGTCGCATATATTGTTAATAAGCCGCGGTCTGCCTCCGGAATAATTGAATATCGCATCAATAGCCCTATTGGTAAAGAGACCTGCATCAGCACCTGCCACATTGAGCCTGTGCTTGATGTAACCCTCTGTCTGCTCCCTTGTGAAGGGTTTCAGGTAAGCCCTTGTTGCTATTCTCTGTGTTATTGACTCATTCTGATTGAGATGCTCTTCCAATTCCGGAACCCCTACCAGTATGAAGGTGATTATTCTCCTGTCCTTCAATTCAAGATTGAGAAAACCCCTAATCTGCTCAATGACCCTGGCATCGGATATCTTGTTGGCTTCATCAATTATGAGGACTGTTTTCTTCCCTGCCCTGTCCAGTTTGAGAAGCTGTGATGTAATCACCTTCATAGGATCTTTGCTAACCTTGTCTTCATCCTTAATGCCAACCATTCTGGCAATTCTCATGTACAGCCATTCCTCAGTAAAATCCTCATGTGTCAGTACGATCATGCCTGTTTTGTACTCCTCCTTGGCAGAGAGATAGGAAAGCAGCTTGCGGGATACAGTTGTCTTGCCTGTGCCGACCTGCCCGACAAGCAGGGCAAAGCCCCTCATCCTCTCAGCAGTATGGATCATTCTGAGCAATGCCATTTTGTGCTGTCTGGAATTATAGAAGAACCGTGTATCGGGAACATTGGCAAAAGGTTCCGTGCTCAGCCTAAAATATCCTTCATAGTCCATAGATACCCTCACTTATGTGAAATCAATATTATCATTGTCCTGATTTTTAATTTTACACTTATTTTCATTATTTGTCAAACTGTTAATCCTCTCTTCAATATCAAGATAATCACCCTGCTTATCTCTTATACTCCTGTACAGCTTCAATGCCTCCAGAGGCTTTTGGTCTTCAAGCAGTAATGCCAGTTTATAAATAATGGGTGCGGATGCATTGGCACTGCCTGCAAAATGCTGCAGTACATTGATGGCATTGTTTCTGTAACCCTCAGTGAGCAAATTGTCTGCATATTTAAGAACAATCCTGCCTATAATTGCGGGATTGGAATACTTGACAGCATGATTGAACATCTCCATGGATTTTGAGAGGTCAATATTGATGAGATACGATGCCATTCCCTGATAATTGCGTGCAGTTGTCTTCCTATTGCCTTCAGTCCTCCCCATTATATGCCGTGTGATCTTATTTGTATTACCGGAGATGAGCATAGGCTCCGCCTCCCTGTCCTCTGCAACAGGATAATCCTCTATCATTGACTTAATGAATTCACTCTTATCCATTATCACCATTATTTCACTGAGAGCAGCCTCAGGCAGTCTCAGTGCATTGAGATGTCTGAAGAGATGATAATGGACCTCAGGATTGTTCTGTGCATATTCTTTCAGTTTATACAGTACAGCAGAAACAGGTATGTAATCACTGTATTTGTTTTCCCTGAAAAATCCTATAAGAGCATCTCTGACTGACTCATGATCCTCCGGGAGTGAGTTCTTCAGATAATGATTGAATTCAGCAAGATTCAATAATCTCATCCCCTATTATTACGGTTTTTACAGTATTCATTCCGAAGAAATAGAAAAGCTGTTTGTAATTGCGTATATCATGAACAAGCAGATTGGCTCTCCTGCCTTCCTGTACAGATCCGGCAGTTTCTCCCAGTTCAAGTGAATAAGACGGATTGAGTGTAACAGCATATATCAGCTCAACAGGGAGCAGTGAATAATTTATCATCCCTATTGTTGCAGCGAGCATAAGGGATATAACAGGTGAAGAGCCCGGATTGAAATCCGTTGAGACAGCAATGATATTGCCGTGCCTGCGCATATCTTCAACAGGCGGCTTATTCTTCACTTTGAGAAGAAAATTGGTAGCAGGCAGCAGTGTTATAACTGTGGCATTATCTGCAAGTTTGCCGAGGTCCTTCCTGTCCGGCACATTCATGTGATCAGCTGACAATGCCCCTATTGCAGCTGCAACAGAGCTGCCGCCCGATGTATCTATTTCATCAGCATGGAGACGGGGTTTCATCCCGTACTCCATTCCCCTTCTGAGGATTTTTATTGATTCATCTGCAGAATATACGCCCTTCTCACAGAATACATCTATATAGTCGGCAAGTCCGGACTCCCCAACATGCGGAATAATGTCATTGATCAGTTTTTCTATGTAGTCATCTCTCCTCTCTTTGTACTCTACCGGTATCTCATGGGCACCGAGGAATGTTGACTTGATATTACCGGGATATACTGATTTGAGTTTTTCAATGACCCTGAGCTGTTTCATCTCAGTATCAAGGTCAAGCCCGTATCCGCTTTTTATCTCAATGGATGTTACACCAAGTTTGAGCATACGGTTCAGCCATTTGAGGGATGATTGATACATATCATCAAATGAGGTCTCCCTCGTCATTTGAACACTGCTCTTGATACCGCCGCCTTTTCTTGCAATCTCCTTGTATCCGGCGCCCATTGCCCTCTGTTCAAATTCATCCTCGCGTGAGCCGCCGAAAACAAGATGTGTGTGATTGTCCGTAAAACCGGGGGTAACGAGACAGTTCTCTGCGTCAATGACCCTGTCTGCAGGTTCTTCCAGATCCATGCCTATCTTGATTACAGTACTGTCTTCAATCAGTATGCTGTTGCCCGGTATAACAGGGTCTCGGGTGTCTGTGCCTGACAAGGGCATATAATTCTCACGTGTTGCACATCCTGCTATCTGCGATATATTTTTAATCTTAATTCTCATAATCAGTCAATCATAGGTATCTTCAATTCATGTTCACGGGCTGTTTTTACAGCTTTATCATACCCTGCATCCGCATGCCTGATAACACCGCTGCCCGGATCATTGGTCAGCACTGTGCGTATTTTCTTTCCCTGGGAGTCAGAACCATCTGCAAGAACAACCTGTCCGCCGTGAATTGAATAACCGATACCGACACCTCCGCCATGATGCAGTGAAACCCAGGTTGCTCCGGAAGCAACATTGAGCATTGCATTGAGAACCGGCCAGTCGGCAATTGCATCACTGCCGTCCTTCATTGCCTCTGTTTCCCTGTTCGGGGATGCTGCTCCGCCTGTGTCATGGTGATCTCTGCCGATTACAACAGGAGCCTTCAGTTCACCCTTCTTGACCATATCATTGATTATGTCACCGAATAGAGCCCTCTCACCCTGTGCAAGCCAGCATATCCTTGAGGGAAGGCCCTGGAATTTGACTTTCTCATGAGCCATATTTATCCATTTTTCCAGATGCCTGTTGTCAGGGAATGTCTCAAGCAGTTTCTTGTCTGTCTTGTAAATATCTTCCGGGTCGCCTGATAGTGCAGCCCAGCGGAAGGGTCCGCTGCCCTCGCAGAAAAGATCCCTGATATAGGCGGGTACATAACCCGTTATATCAAAAGCATTCTTCACACCATTGTCATATGCCCGCTGCCTTAAATTATTGCCGTATTCAAAGACCCTTGCACCCTTTTCCTGCATTGCGAGTATTGCCTCCACATGCCTCACTATGGATGCATAGACCTCCTTGAGGTATTTGTCCTTGTCATTCTCTCTCAGTCTGTCCGCCTCCTCAACAGTATATCCTGCGGGATAATAGCCGTAGAGCGGGTCATGAGCTGATGTCTGATCTGTGACAATATCCGGGACAATATCCCTCTTGACAAGTTCGGGC
>JAXHVG010000211.1:0-8693 GCA_034189245.1 Caldifarciminota bacterium | reverse complement strand
AGTTTAGACAGTGCAGACCTTGTATATGTTTCAGCCCCTGATACAACAACAGGCATTGACTTTCAACTGGAGACAGGTGGGGCTATCACAGGCACAATAACAGATGAGTACGGTAATCCCATATACGGCATAGACCTTGATATATATGACGCAAATAACAATTCGGTCTCCAGTAATGATGAGACTGATTCTTTGGGCAATTACACTTTGAATGGACTTCGGACAGGTTATTATAAGGTAAGGGCTGATCCATCTTCTTCTGATCCGTATTTTGATGAGTATTACAATAATAGAGCAAGTTTAGACAGTGCAGACCTTGTATATGTATCATCACCTGACACAACAACAGGTATTGACTTTATTCTTAATACAGGCGGCTGCATATCCGGTACAATAACAGATGAGAGCGGGAATCCCATTGAAGGCATAGATATGGATATATATGATGAAAATGACAATTGGGTGAGTTCCAATGATTATTCCGATTCACTGGGTTATTATTGTCTGACGAATCTGAGAACAGGTTATTACAAAGTGCTTGCAGATGCCGGAATGGGCAGCGGATATGTTTTTGAATATTATAATGATAAGACAAGTATGAGTGATGCTGATCTGGTATATGTTTCAGAACCCGATACAACAGCAGATATTGACTTTATTCTGGAAGAGGGCAATAAAATAACAGGCACTGTGTATGATGAGTCCAATGAGCCTATACCGAATTTCATTATATATACATTTGATGCTGCTTCTGGTGAAGTGATCACTGCTGTATTAACGG
This sequence comes from Caldifarciminota bacterium, assembly GCA_034189245.1. Lineage (GTDB taxonomy): Bacteria > Hydrothermota > 32-111 > 32-111 > 32-111 > JAXHVG01. Next base: position 7,912 of record JAXHVG010000211.1, on the reverse strand, counting down.
ACTCACTGGGGCAATATGTGCTTCAGACATTGCCAACTGTTTATCTCAAAATAATGGCAATGCCTGTTACATGGTCTTCAACACCGGATACAATACATGCATTTGAATGGTATGGTGATGCAGGCACTTTTGAAAATGCGGACTCACTGAATTTGAATACATCCGATTCATTGGGAGGCATTGATTTTTATATTGAGAATGCAGGCAGAATAGCGGGAACAGTGTATAAGAACCAGACGAATAACATAATACAGGGTGCTGATGTCTTTGGATGGTATTATCTCAATGATTATTACGGCTGGGTTGATTTCTTTATAGATACAACCGACTCAATGGGCAATTACACATTATACAATCAAAGGACAGGCAATTACAGGGTGTCAGCCTATAATGACAGTTTTGAATATCAATGGTATGAGCTGGCAGCTGATACAAATGATTTAGACCTTGTCAGTGTAACAATGCCCAATACAACTACAGGTATTGATTTTTACCTGAATTCATTCTATCCTGATATCACTGTTTCTCCGGATTCAATATCAGTTAATCTGATAACGGATGCTGTTTACAATAAATCAATTAAAATAAGCAATATTGGCGGAGATACACTGGAATTTACTGTAGGAGATGATGCCTCATGGCTGGGTGTTAGCCCTACTTCAGGTATTGTTGGGAGTCAGGAGTATTCATCAATTGCAGTTGAGTTCAATACAGCCGGATTGACAACAGGTAATTATTCTGCAACAATCACTGTATTCAGTAATGATGCAGATGAATCCACTATTGACATACCTGTGAATTTGACTGTAGTAGAAGCTATTTATGTATATCCCGGAGATACAGATAATGACGGCAAGGTCAGTGCATCTGATATTCTTCCCATAGGACGGTTCTGGCATTATTCCGGTGCTCCAAGAGACAGCATCTCAACTCAATGGCAGGCAAAACGAGCCACTCCATGGTCACCGGAACAAGGGGCTACTTATACTGACTGTGATGGAGACGGCAGTGTTGATATAGATGATGTTCTTGCAATTGGAACTAATTGGCGTAAGACCCATACCAAGAAAGCAGGCGAATATGTGTTCAAATTATCAGGAGAGAATACTCATAGATACATTGATAATTACAAAGATATTTATACTTCACTCAAAGGCAACGGAGAGGCTGTTAGAGAGATGAAAACTTTGCTCCAAGGTATAATCAACGGATCACCGGCAGAGTATTTTATGAAAAATAATATGCTGGAGAATACAGCTGATAAGTCGGTGATAAGATTCGGGTTGCCCAAACAGACAGATGTTACACTAAAGGTATATAATATAACCGGGAGTAGAATAGCAACATTGGTAAATGAAACACTGGACGCAGGTTATTATTCAAGAACATTGAACACTTCCGATCTTGGTCCCGGTGTCTATTTATACAGAATGGAAGCTGATGGATTTGTTGAAACCAAAAAAATCATACTGGTTAAATAGGAGGAATTGTGAATAGATTAATTATCTCAAGCATTTTAATCACTTTTATAGCGATAACAGGATGCGGTATAATAAATAATAATGGTAATCCTCCTCAGGCTGTTGAATTAAGTGTCAAGGCCAGTACGGAAACATCAATTACATTGGAATGGACGAAGAATGATGATACTGACTTCTCACAATATAGATTATATAGATCTGATTCTTCAGGCGTTGATTCAAATGCAGAATTAATATCAACTATAACTCAGAAAGATTCATTAATATACAATGACAGTGATATTCCTCTGCATTCTGAATATTATTACAAAATATATGTGGAAGACAGTGAGAACCTGATGACAGGCAGCAATGAAGTCAGTGGAGCAGTTGCAGTCAATACAACACCGGTTATTTTGCTGTCTCCATCTAAAAAAACAATGTTGGAAGATGATGCTTTTATTATGAAGGTTTATGCGGATGGAGTGACTGACCTTTTCGGCAGTTCCTTTGAGATTATTTTTGACAGTGAAATAAAAGCAGATTCAACAATTGCAGGCGATTTTTTAGGCAGTGATGTAGTTTATTTTGACAACATAGCAGCGGATACTGTAAGTGTTGCGATTACCCGGAAAGCCGGCGATGGGGGTGTAGATGGTTATGGAAGACTCTGTACTATATATTTCCATGCTGTATCAACCGGTTCAACAAACATAAACTTTACTTCTGATGTGAAGTTACAGAAAGAGGATGGTTCTCCAATTACAGATATTGACAAACTGGAATCAAAAGGTTCTTCAATAACTGTAAATTGAAAGATTGAGTTGTTTAATATAAAATCAAGAATTCTTCTCCAGCAATTTGATGATATTTAAACAACAATTAAACAGCATAATTACAGTTGACTTTATATCCTCAATTACTATAATCTAATTTTAAGTATATTAATATAGTATAGTAAGGAGGTATATAGTGACTGTAAGACTGGGAATCAACGGATTTGGCAGGATAGGCCGTCTGGCTGCCAGAATAAGCAAAGACAGGGACATAGAAATAGCAGGTGTCAATGATCTTACTGATGCAAAGACACTGGCTCATCTCTTCAAATATGATTCTGTACACGGTAAATACGAAGGAGAGGTGAGTGCTGATGGAGATACAATAATTATTGATGGTAGAAGAATAAAGGTCACTGCTGAGAAAGACCCGTCAAAACTCAATTGGGATGAACTTGATGTTGATGTGGTGCTGGAATCAACAGGTGTTTTCAGGACAAGGGAATTGGCTCAGAAACATATTGATTCGGGCGCAAAGAAGGTTGTACTCTCTGCTCCTGCAAAGGATGCTATTGATGCTACAATAGTACTCGGCGTGAATGAGGAGATATATGAGAAAGACAAGCATCATATCATTTCCAATGCCTCATGTACAACAAACTGCATTGCTCCAATAGCAAAGGTTCTGCTTGATGAATTCGGTCTTGAGAGAGGAGTCATGACAACGATTCACGCATATACCAATGATCAGAAAATACTTGATTTGCCGCATAAGGACTTAAGGAGAGCACGTGCTGCAGGATTGAGCATGATACCTACAACAACAGGTGCAGCTAAGGCAGTCGGTATTGTCATCCCGGAACTCAAGGGCAAATTGGACGGTATGGCAATCAGAGTGCCGACACCCGATGTGTCTGTGGTGGACTTTGCAGCAGTCCTGGGCAGGAATGTATCTGTTGATGAACTGCACAGTACATTCAAAAAAGCGTCCCAGTCCGAGAGGTTCAAGGGTATTCTGGGATATGCAGAGGTTCCGCTTGTGTCAATAGATTATACAGGCTGTTCATATTCATCTGTCTATGAATCCAATTCTATTTTTGCGCAGGACAATCTTGTGAAAATACTTGCGTGGTATGATAATGAATTCGGTTATTCATCAAGAATTGTTGATCTGATTGAATATATCATGAAATAATGGGTATTGCGGAGTATATATGAATATAAGATTGCTAAAGGATGCTGAAGTTTCCGACAAGACGGTTTTACTGAGGACTGATTATAATGTGCCTGTTGATGAAAGCGGCATAACCAATACCTTTAGAATTGAAAAGTCACTGAAAACCATAAAATATCTTCTGGATAATGATGCTAAGATTGTCATACTCTCTCACCGCGGAAGACCCAAGGGTCAATACAGGGAAGAGTATTCACTGAAAATTGTCTCGGAATATCTTTCCGGAATTCTTGATAGGGAAATTATATTCATAGACAGTCCCTTTGAATCCGAGAATTTGAAAGATATTGATAAAGCACCCTCAGGGACTGTATTCATGCTTGAGAATATGCGTTTTCATGAGGGCGAGAAGAGCGGGAGCAGTGATCTGGCGTCAGTCTTTGCCGGTATAGGGGATGTTTATGTCAATGACGGGTTTGCTGTATCTCACAGGAAGCATATGTCTGTATATACATTGCCCTCAATGATGAAGGAGAGTTATGCAGGATTCCTTATGGAGGATGAGATAAGAAATCTCCGGCACCTGACAGTCAGCCCCAAAAAACCGTATGTATTTATAATAGGCGGAGCCAAGATATCCACGAAACTCAATGTGATAAGACAGACAATGAATTATGCATCAACAATACTCATCGGAGGTGCGCTGGCATTCACTTTTCTCAAGGCATCAGGATTCCATGTCGGCAAATCACTGCTTGAGGAGGATATGATAGACAATTGCAGGGAAATATTCAAAGAGGCCAGAGACAAGAATGTCAATATCATACTGCCTGTGGATATTGTTACAGCATCTTCACCGGAAAGTAGTGATATAAGGGTACTGCAGAGGAATGCTCTTACGGATAATGATATGGGACTGGACATAGGTCCTGTTACCATAGAGATATTCAGGGGAGCAGTTGAGAGTGCCGGAACCATTGCATGGAATGGTCCCATGGGTTATTTTGAAAAGAAGCAGTTCTCCGAAGGCACAGTGAAGATAGCAGAAGCAGTTGGAGAAGCAACAGACAGAGGAGCTTTCTCAGTGGCAGGCGGAGGAGACAGTGTTGCAGCCTTGAGTCAGCTGGACAAGATTGATTCCGTGAGTTTTCTCTCCACAGGCGGAGGCGCAATGCTTGAAATGTTGAGCGGCATAGAACTGCCCGGAATTAATGTATTAAAGGAGGAATAGGAATGAGACGCATAATGATTGCAGGTAACTGGAAAATGAATCTCATTGATGACATAGAGCCATTGACCATGATTGAGCCCATAGATAATATGGATGTACTGATATGCCCCCCATTTACACATATTGATAAATATTCAAAGAGTACTGATGGTACTGCTATAAAAGTTGGAGCCCAGAATGCATATTATGAAGACAGTGGAGCATACACCGGTGAAATTTCATACAAATTCCTCAGGGAATTCGGAGTGGAGTATGTTATCCTGGGTCATTCCGAAAGAAGACATGTTTTCGGAGAAACCGATGAAATGGTCAATATGAAGGTGAAAAGGGGACTCAGTGAAGGATTCTCTCTTATAGTATGCATTGGGGAACAGGAATCAGACAGAGAGAACAATAAGTATAAAATGGTTGTTGAGAATCAGTTAAAAACCGCATTAATGGGTATTGAAAATAATTTTGAAAACATTATAATAGCTTACGAACCTGTATGGGCGATAGGTACGGGTAAGACTGCAAGCCCTCTGGATGCCGAGGATATGCATAAGTTTATTCGTGAGAAAATTGCTGAAGTAGCAGGCCGTGAGATATCTGCAAATATGCAGATTCTCTATGGCGGCAGTGTAAAGAAGCAAAATGTAAAGGATCTGCTTAGACAGGATAATATAGACGGAGCATTGATAGGCGGTGCTTCACTGAAATATGATCATTTTATAAGTATTATTAGGAATGCAGAGCAAATAAATTTTTAGGAGGAAACTGTGTTTACATTCATACTGGTCATTCACATCATAGTATCAATACTGCTCATAGTCATTGTACTGATGCAGCAGTCAAGCGGCGGAATGGGAGCAATGTTCGGCGGCGGAGGACAGGACTCAATGTTTGGAGCAAGCGGAGCTGCCTCACTGCTTACAAGAATAACTACAGTTCTGGCAATAGTGTTCATGATATCATCCATATCACTTGCACTGCTTTCCAAGAGCAGTACAGGGAGTGAAATAAATATTCAGCCGACTGCTCCGGCTGTACCCCGTAATCCCACTGCTCCTCAATCGCCCCAGGCACCGCCTGCAGGCGGTATGCCGCAGGAAAATGAAGGCTCGGGGCTTGATATACCGGCAATACCGGAAGGAAACAACACTGAAACAAACCAGTAGGAGGCAATATGTTTGCAGTAGTAGAAATTAGCGGTTTTCAATATAAAGTAAAAGAAAATGATATTATTGAGGTATCCAAGCTTGATGCTGACAATGATGAGACAATGGAACTGGATAATGTGATGTTCATCCAGGAAAATGATGATGTTATTGTAGGTAAACCCTATATTGAAGGAGCCAAGATTGTCTGCCGCAAGGTAAAAGACAAAAGAGGCAAGAAGATTGAAGTGATGAAATTCAAGAGAAGGAAGAATTACAAGAGAATAACCGGACACAGACAGGACCACTCAGTAGTTCGTATTGAGAAGATAATAAGACCATAACAGGAGGCTATTAATGGCACATAAAAAGGGTGTAGGATCAACAAGGAATGGCCGCGACAGCAACCCCAAATATTTGGGAGTAAAAAGACATGATGGTCAGCTTATAAAAGCCGGAACAATCATTGTCAAACAGCGCGGAACAAAATTCCATCCCGGCATGAATGTCGGCAGAGGCAAGGATGACACATTGTTCTCACTTGTTGACGGTTATGTTAAATTCCAGAGAATGGGTAAACATAAGAAGAAGGTTTCAGTAGAAAAAGAAGAGGAATAATGCGCATTAGATGGTATGGTCATGCATGCTGGCGCATAAGCTTCCCAAACAATATATCACTGCTTACAGACCCCTTCAAAAAGGGGTCTTTTGACAATGAGCTGAGATATGATGATGATTTTGCCCGGAGTGATATTGTAACCATATCCCATGAACATGATGATCATAATAACAGGGTCTTCAGTAATGCCCAATATATTGACAGACCCGGTCATTTCACAGTAAAGGATATATCAATAACAGGATACGGTACGTATCATGACAGAAAAAAGGGTGAGGAGAGAGGCGATAATATCATATTCATCATTGAACATAACAGCAAGAAGATGGTGCATCTCGGTGATTTGGGCCATATACCTTCAGATGATATTCTTGCAGAGATAAAGGCTGCTGATGCATTGTTTATACCTGTAGGCGGTTATTTCACAATTGAGCCTGAAGAGGCAGCTATATTAATCAAATTGATAAATCCTGCCACAGTATTCCCCATGCATTATAAAACAGAGAAGGTGGATTTCCCGATTAGACCTGTTGATGATTTCCTCAAATCATTCAATGAAGAGGATATCATGCATGAAGATAAATCCTATATTGATTTTGACGGATTTCAAAGCGGAAAAATCGTATTACTTAACTATAAGTAGCATATCATAAAACTCCCCTTCCTGGGAGCCTGTTCATTAATTGACATTAAAAACTACTGGGGTTGCATTGGATATATTATCCGATATTGGGCATCTCCTGTCTACATCCTCAATAAATGCCTTCTTCTCTTCATCATTAAGATCGCAGTCCATATCAATATTCACGATGATATTCATAAAGCCCGGCCTGTTACTGTCTGATTTACCCATCAGCACATCAGTATCAATGTCGCCTGAAACTGATATCTCCAAAGAACGTAAATTTATTTTCTCCTGCCGAGCCTTGATCTTAGCTATAGCACCTATGCACCCTGCAAGAGAAACAAAGAAATATTCAAGGGGAGTAGGTCCCCTGTCACTGCCTCCTCCATTCTCCGGCTGATCAACTATCACAGTATGTTTTCTCATATTTGTCTCAACAATGAAATTATCCTTCAGCTGTCCTGTTATCTTGATGTTTTTGACTGTTGACATCTCAATCTCCTTTGAATGTGTGAATTAATTCACTTATCATAAAGTGTAATGGGCACTGATTATCTGTCAAGATGGTTCATCTCCATTTTAGTTAGTGGATTTGCCTTATAAATCTGCTTTACCTTTTTGATGCACAGGTCAATATTATCTCAATTCCTGAGTAATATGTAACGGCAATCCAATTTCAACATCTGTCCTTTTCGCCTTATTTTGTAAAAACACCCTCCAAATCCCGGGGACGGTCCTTGCAATTTAAGCAATTTCCGGCCCGCTATTTATCAACTTACAGTCATGGTCTATTTAAGTTTTCTTAATTATGTACTTACAAAATTATACTTTTGTCAATTTGCACAAATATCAAGGACCGTCCCCGGGATTTGGACAAAATGTTATGTAATT
>JAXHVG010000210.1:0-3133 GCA_034189245.1 Caldifarciminota bacterium | reverse complement strand
AGAGAATTCCGCTGCCATAAAGAAAAGAGAGGACACACACAGGATGGCGGAAGCAAACAAAGCATATGCGAATTTCCGCTGGTAATATTTGAGCCCGTCATCAGACGGGCTTTTTTTTGAATTATGAAATACCTTAGAAACATCGGATTCATAGCGCACATAGATGCCGGTAAAACCACAACCACTGAGAGAATACTGTACTATACAGGCAAGGTTCACCGTATAGGTGAGGTGGATGACGGCTCTGCAACAATGGACTGGATGAGCCAGGAGAAAGAGAGGGGTATTACAATAATTTCAGCATCCACTTCAGTGAACTGGAGAGAACATAAGATAAACATCATTGACACACCCGGTCATATTGATTTCACTGCAGAGGTGGAGAGGGCGCTCAGGGTGCTTGACGGCTCCATTGTTATTTTCAGTGGTGTTGAGGGTGTTGAACCGCAGTCAGAGACAGTGTGGAAACAGTCAAATAAATATTCCCTTCCCAAAATAGCATATATCAACAAAATGGACAGGGCAGGTGCTGATTTCTACAGGGTGCTTGAAACAATGCGCAGGACATTCAAGGTGCCGATTGTACCCCTGCAGATACCCATAGGCAGAGAGGATCAGTTCACAGGTCTTATTGATCTCATTGAAGAAAAGGCGTATCTGTGGACCAGTGACAAGGACCACAAATTTGATATTGTTGAAATTCCCGGTGAATTGAAGGAGAAATCGGCATTATACAGGAAAGAGATGATAGAGGAAATTGCAAATTATGATAATGATATACTCAATAGTGTTCTTTCAGAGGAGAATATTGACAATGAAAAGATAAGGGAGGCAGTGAGAAGACAGACACTGAACTACTCTATTGTTCCTGTTCTATGCGGCTCATCAAAAAATAACACGGGTATTCAGCCTCTTCTTGATGCAATAGTTGACTATCTCCCGTCCCCGCTGGATATACCGCCTGTTAAGGGCATACACCCGCAATCACATGACATATTGACGAGGGTATCTGATGTCAATGATCATTTCTGCGGTTTTGTCTTCAAGATTGATCTGGACAGACACTTCGGAAAACTTGCATATATGCGCATATATTCAGGCAGAATGAAAACAAAGGATACTGTGTACGATGCTGCGTATGATTACAAGACAAGGATAAATAAAATATTTACAATGCATTCCAATAGACGGATTGAGGTGGATGAAATTACAGCAGGCGAGATATGTGCTGTGGCAGGCCTTAAAAAATCACTGACAGGAAGTACAATAACAAGCCCCAAGCATCCCATTATACTGGAAAAACCGGTATTCCCCGAACCTGTTGTCTCTGTTTCAATAGAGCCCCGCAACAGGAAGGATGAAGCAAAACTCAATGATATACTTGAACAGTTTCAGGATGCTGATCCGACATTCAGGGTATATGAGAATGAGGATACGGGCCAGAAACTTATTTCAGGCATGGGTGAGCTTCATATTGAGGTTATTGTAGAAAAACTCAAGAGGGAGTTCAATATTGACCCGCGCATAGGCAAACCGATTGTCTCATACAGGGAGACAATTGCAGAGAGTGCGGAGGTGGAGTATGAGTTTGACAAGATACTGGGGCAGAAGAGAATGTATGCGAAACTCAAACTCCGTATTGAAAAATCCGATGAAACCTATGAATTTGAGAACAGGATGGATAAGAATACACTGCCCAATGAATTCTTTGAAGCTGCAAAGAATGGACTGCGTTCTGCTGTCAATAACGGCATGATAGCAGGATTCCCTGTTATCAATGTAAAGGTGATTCTCCTGGACGGCCAGTATGATGAACAGGTGTCCAATGAGAATGCTTTTATGTTTGCTGCCAGTCAGGCACTGAAGAAAGCAATAGACAAAGCCGGACCTGTGCTGCTTGAACCCATTATGAAGCTTGATGTCAATGTGCCTGAGGATTATGTGGGGACTGTTATCAATGATCTTAATGTCAAATATGCAGAGATAAAGGGATTTGAGAATATGGATGACAGGCAGGTCATTCATACTGATGTACCGCTCTCTGCAATGTTCGGATACTCCAATCAACTCCGGACCATGACTCAGGGCAGGGGTGTTTTTACAATGGAGTTCAGGGAATTCAGAAAAATACCGGATGATAAACTACCTTCTGTAAAGGAAAAACTCGGTATATACTGATGCAAAAATTGCATTAAACCCATGGAAAAAATTTCCATTCAAGAAAACTTTGCATAATTAATCCCATTTTTTATCATATAAGGTGCAATTATTTCACTTCAATGAAATCAATTGACAAATCCCTGAAATATACTAAAATTAAAGACTATGGAGAATCTTAAGAATTACAAAATAAAAGGCATCATTGCCCACGGCGGTATGTCAACTATTTACAGGGGCGAGCAGATATCACTAGGCAGAGATGTTGTTATAAAGAAACTCCATCCCCATCTTGCCGGTGACACCAATTTTGTCAAAAGATTCAAGCGCGAGGCAGCTATTCTGGCAAATCTGCAGCACAAGAATATCGTCAATATCATTGATTTCTTTGAAGAGAATAAGAGCCAGTATATTGTTCTGGAGTATATAAAGGGCATGACACTGGACAGTTTGATAGAAAAGAGGGGCAGCCTGCCTTACTCAACAGCACTGTATATACTCCATGAAGTGACAAGGGGCCTCAATTATATTCACTCAAACAGCATACTTCACAGGGATCTCAAACCTGAAAATATCATGATATCAGAGGACGGCGAAATAAAGATAACGGATTTCGGTCTTGCTTACAGAAACGAGAATATGAAGATAACCAATCCCGGCACATATCTCGGCACACCGGCTTATTTTCCTCCGGAACAGCTCACGGGAAAACCCCTCACACCTGCTTCAGATATATTCTCTCTGGGTGTATCCTTTGTTGAGATGCTGACAGGGGATAATCCCTTCCGGGGCAAGGAGGAATTTGAAACAATAAACAATATTCTCTATCATAAGTCAGTAGAGATCAATATTACGGGTGAGGGCAAGGAAAGGGATGTCGTCAAACTGATACATATGATGCTTGAAAAAGACCCGTCAAAACGCATATCGGACTGTGAAAAAGTCCTCAGTATCATAAGATCTCTGGATGCAATGG
>JAXHVG010000021.1:0-6703 GCA_034189245.1 Caldifarciminota bacterium | reverse complement strand
GCAGTTTGTCAGGGGAAAATTCGGTGATGACGGATATGAATAATGCTGCAGTCCATGCCCCGGCCGTCTGCAGAACTCATTGGTAAGAATGTCTTTTTTTCAGTATGGTATCCGATGAAAGACGGTCTGCTTGAGCCGACCAAGGCAATGTGCGAGATTTTCTATAATGGTGATGCAAGAGGAGCCCAGGATGCGGGCATTTACAGTGCTGATAAATCACTTCACGGAGTGTATAAGATATTTATCAAAATTGCATCCCCTGACAGGTTGATGAAACGGGCGGAGCAGCTCTTCAGTTCATATTATGACCCTGCCAGGATTGAACTGAATAAACTCTCTGATAGGAATTATATTGTGAAATTCTCTGAATTTGACCTGCCGAGCCCCTATATTGAGCACAGAGTGGCAGGCTGGATAAAAAAAGCTCTTGAAATATGCGGTGAGAAAGATATTGAGATTGAGGTCATACAGCATGCATCAAATAAGAATGAATTTTCAAAACTACTGATTAAATGGCAGTAGGATATCAGTTTTTTTCTGCAATGATAAATACATATGATGCAAATTTACTGAGTCCTGTTATATCAAGCAGTGATTCAATGGTAAGCATGAGAAAGTACATGGGCGGGAGAAAATCATAATAGGGTGCTGAGAAATAATTTACTGACCTATATTTAATATTAAACCCTTTCTCTTCAAGGAGTAAACCCATCTGTGACAAACTGCAGTATCTGTAATATGTCTTGAATCCATGCTTATGATGATTGTCTGTTAAGACAAGCAGCCATTCCTTTATTTTCTCAGGCAGTATTCTTGCAAGAATGGAGAAGAGGGCGTTTTTTGAAGCAAAGAGTATTACTGCAATACCGCCTCTCTTTGAGACCCTGCTTATCTCATCTATTGTATCATCAGGACGGGGGAGATGCTCCATGACAAAACATGATGTGCAGCAGTCAACAGTACTGCTCTTAATTGGTATTGAAGAGATATCAGCAGCAATTTTATAGCCGGCGTAATTGTTATAATGCAATGTCCGGGCATCACAGTCCACCATTATCAGATTGTTTTTGCCCTCAGCATCGTAATGGAGTTCATTCCCTGTCCCCGTGTCAAGCACAGTAGAATCCTTCAAATTGAGTGACTGAACAAAACCGGAATATTCTGAAACTATGCTTGTCCGGGTTATTGAGAACATGCTGTCAAATGAATGAGAAACAGTCCTCATTAATCTCAGTATATTCATGTGTTGATTATATAATAATCATCAGTAAATTCAACAATAATCAAGAGAATTGAAATGTTTATCATATTGAATATAATTATTTAAAAAAAGGAGAGTACAATGGCATGGATTAAAATCATTGATGAGAATAGTGCAGAAGGCAAGTTGAAGGAAATTTACAGTGACATAGCGGGGAAAAGAGGCAAATTATCCAATATTATGAGGGTGCATTCACTCAGCCCTCTTGCAATGCAGAAACACATTGAGCTCTACACGGCAATAATGTTTGACAGATGCGGATTATCCAGAGCTGAGAGGGAGATGATAGGTGTTGCAGTATCCGGGATCAATGAATGCAGATACTGTGTTGCTCATCATGCTGAGGCACTCAATGCATATTGGAAAAACAGGGAGAGGATTGATGATTTCATCAATGATTTTGATTCTGCAGGCATTAATGCGCGTCAGAAAATGATGATTGAATATGCCTGTAAACTGACAGAGAATCCCGGTTCAGTTACTGAGGAAATGATAGATAAACTCAGGGAAGCGGGATTATCCGATGAGGAGATACTGTCTCTCAATCTTACAGTATCATACTTTAATTTTGTCAACAGAATTGTGAAGGGCCTTGGTGTTGAAATGACAGAAGAAGAGACAAAGGGATACAAATACTGATATGATACTGCTGTATATTGCAGCAGGTGTTTTTCGCATACCAATGACAGTATTTGAGATATCCTTTCTCGGTATCAAATTTACTGTAATCCGGCTTATTGGACAGTACTGTTCTCAATATTGCTGGGCAGATACATGAAGAGAAAGGGCATATCTGTCAAAAAAGGACATATTCCCGATAATAATTTGACAGCAGGTATTGACAAGGATATTTAAAGACATAACAACACGGTTTTTCTTGACAAATAAATTACTTTGCTTAAAATTATAGAATCAATGAGAGGAGAAGTGTGATAGAAAAACTATTCAGCAAAAAAATATACTATTTTGCCTATGGGTCTAATATGAGCCATAAGCAGATGAAGGGGAGATGCCCGGATGCAAAATATGTATGCAGGGCATTCCTTGAGAACCACAGGATTGTCTTTGACGGATATTCAGACAAGACCGGCGGGGCGGTTGCCAATATTGTCACATCACTAAAGCATAAGGTATGGGGTTGTGTTTACAGGATGTCAATGCGTGATCTGGATAGACTTGACGGATTTGAAGGTTTAAAAACCGGACAGTATAGAAGAAAGCATGTTCATGTTCTGACTGATAATGGAAAGGTCATTGAGGCATTTGCATATTACAGAAAGAATAAAAAGAAGAATCAGCCGGCAAGTGAATATTTCAATACAATTATTGAAGGAGCAAGAAACTGCAGATTACCTGATGAGTATATTGAAAAACTCCTCACCCTTGAGTAGTGGAGATTACAATGGAGCTGAAGCATATTGCAATTGCAGTTAACTGCCCGGAGGACATTGATGAGTTCTACCGTGGTATTCTCGGATTTACACTATACAGGCAATTCGTTCTCAATGCCAATCTCTCTGAGTCCATATTCGGTTTGAATAAGGAGCTTGATGTATATCAGATAAAGAACGATTCTACAATGCTTGAATTATTTATTACAGACAATCAGTGCAGAACAGGTGTCAGTCATATATGCCTGTCTGTTGACAGCAGGACAGAATTCCTTGAGGATATCAGGGCGCATCATTATGAATGCATTATCAAAGAGCACAATGGACATGATGTTGTTTTTGTAAAGGACAGGTCAGGCAATATGTTTGAAATAAAGAAGACATAATGCAGCTGAGTGTTCTCTGTGACGACAGACCTGCAGAAGGTTTTGACAGTGAACACGGATTATCCTATTTACTTGAGGACAGTAAACCTCTGCTGTTTGATACAGGTCAGAGTGATGTCTTTCTCACAAATGCCCGTAAACTGAATCTTGATATTGACAGTACTCACACTATTGCTCTGAGCCATGGTCATTATGATCACATAGGCGGTCTTGAATATCTCGCCGATAAGAAGATTATATGTCATCCCCGGACACTTGATATGCATTTCAAGAGCAATGGAAGGAATATCGGTTCTACTGAGAATGTCTATGCACTCAAATCACGATTTGAAATCTTCACAACAAAAAAACCTATCAATATCACGGAGCGCATTGTCTTTCTCGGTGAGATACCCAGGGTACTTAAATTTGAACACCCCGGCAATGACTTTACTGACAGACATGGGAATATCAGTTATATGCCTGATGATACAGGTCTCGCTGTTATCGGCGGCAAGAGCATCTCCATTATCTCAGGCTGTGCGCATTCAGGAATATGCAATATTATAGAGTATGCAAAGGAGGTAACAGGCATAAATACCATAGACACTGTAATAGGAGGTTTTCATTTAAAGGAATGTGATTTAAAAACAGAGAAGACAATTCAGTATCTGAAGAATGAAGATATTGAAAGAATAATGCCTGCTCACTGTACATCTGACAGTGTAATTGAATGTTTCAGAAAGGAACTGAAATGTTATCCTGTAAGAGCCGGTATGCAGTTAAATATTTGAATTAATAATATATTGCACTTCGCACTTCGCAGACAAATTGTCAATGTAATGATTATGCCGGGGATTTATTTTATTAGTATAAAAGACAGTGCGGTAATCCGTAAATATATAGTCCCGGGTCTGTAGTCAATCCTTACTCTTTAAGATAATAGTAATACTGTCTGAGACCATGTCCTCAGATATGAGAGAAGGATACAGTCTATTGGATCGGTCAATCCAATCATTACTGAGTATCTTGCTGTAATCATAATTTGATTGACTGAATATGTCAATCACAGAAAAACGGTTATTGATATATGCCTTTAAATCCCCGATTGTCATTCTGTTGAGATTGGATTTTAAAAATGACATTGCAAACTGCTCTTCTTCAGGCCTGTAATGCCTGAAATACCTCTGTATATCATCAATATCCAGTAAAGCATGACCCCAGAGTATGTCTGTTGTGGCATAGGAATGCCCGCCTGTGAGTGAGAAGAATGGATTGTAATGATGAAACATATATCCGCCAGGTTTGAGTAAGCGGTGCAATTCCTTGAACATTGCACGGGGATCAGTGACATGCTCCAATGTCTCAAAACTGAAGATGAAGTCAAATGAATCTGAGCCGAGACCCGAATCAGTTATATCATCATCAACAAACTCCACTGCACTGCTGTCAAGACCGGCTGCCCCAAGAAAAACATTCCTCAGTTTTTCCAGATAAATGACCTGTTCATCTATATGCTCCGTGTTTATATCCTCATTCCTCTGAGTAATATAATACCGGGGCAGGTCAATAGCCGTATTCCGTGTATTGTAATCCCTCTGCATGAGCATTGAAACAGTACCGCCATAGCATCCGACTTCAAGCACCTTCCGGCTGCGGAGAGAAACTCCGTGTTTCTCTAATTGAATTGACATATCCCTAAGTTTTTCCGCTGATGACCTGAGCCTCATTTGAGATTCTTTTCTACCGGGGATCTGAAAAGTGAATTCACGGTTCAGATTCTTCTGCCATCCGGGCTTAAGCAGGTCTTTGAGCCCTTTAAGCACCTTATATTCATTACTGTAACTATCCTTGAAATAATCCTCAACAGGGAGTCCGCCTATCTGCTCTATAAGGTTGCTGTTTCTGTCCAGCAGCCTTCTGATAAATCTCTTCAGCATAGAATAATACTATCACTGCCTCCGGCAGTGTCAATAGGATGGCAGAGGGACGGAGGGTTAAGATACAAATAGATTCTGCCCAAAACAGCCCAAATCCTCTTATAAGCTCTTATATAACTTGATTTAAACAGCATTCTGTCCAATTCCCGGGGACATCCCTTTACATTGTAGACATTTCTGTTACGCAATAATATGATTTATGAACCTATAAATCAGTTAAATTAATATATGGCATAATTTAAAAGATATTTAGGGCAAATAAATGTCTACAAATTCAACATACGTCCTTGGGATTTGGAAGGTTGTTTTGACAAAATGAGGGGAAAAGGACAGATGTTGAAATTAAGATTGAAGTACTGGTTATTGACAGGAATACTGAGAATATGATAAGATTGCAGCATGAGGAAAGGGGATAGGCAAAAACTATGTTGAGGTTGACCTGATTTATGATTATGTTAAAATAAAAGAACAAATTAAAAAGGAGTTATTATGATAAATAATTTAAATGATTTGCTCAGTTCAAATATCTTGAACATGAAGCGTTCAGTTATCAGGGAATTGCTCAAACTGACTCAGAAACCGGAAATCATTTCATTTGCAGGAGGCCTGCCCTCACCCCAATCCTTTCCAGTTGATATGATAAAGGAGATAACCTGTGAGGTCCTGGACAAGAAAGGGGCAAAGGCGCTTCAGTACGGTTCAACAGAAGGCATACCGGAAATGGTGGATGCTCTGAAAGAATTGATGAAAGAGACCGAAGGCATTGAATTGAAGAATGAGAATATCATACCCACGACAGCTTCACAGCAGGGACTGGATATTGTCGGCAAGATCTTTATTGACAAGGGTGATACAGTAATAGTGGAGAGCCCGACCTATGTCGGAGCAATAGGAGCATTCAACAGTTATCAGGCAAATATGGTTGATGTTGAGATGGACTTTGAAGGCATGAGAATGGATAAGCTTGAAGAGACCCTTGAGGACCTCAAGAAGAAATCAATAAAACCCAAATTTATCTATGTCATTCCCGATTTTCATAATCCTGCAGGTGTCACAATGCCTCTGGAGAGAAGGAAAAAACTACTGGAGATAGCTGAAAGAGAAAATATTGTTATTATTGAAGACAGCCCGTACAGGATGATAAGATACAGGGGTGAGACAATACCCTCACTGTATAAACTGGACGGCGGCAAGAGAGTTGTCTCTCTGTTCACATTCTCCAAGATTCTGGTGCCAGGATTCCGTCTGGGATGGGCAATAGGACCTGAAGAGATAATAGATAAATTTGTTGTTGCAAAGCAGGCAAAAGACCTCTGCACCCCTCCGTTCAATCAGTATATAACAGCAGAATTTCTCAAGAGAGGACTTCTCAGTGAGACAGTGAAGAAGACCATTGAGATATACAGGGAGAAGAATGAATTGATGCTGCAGCTGCTTGATGAGAAAATGCCCAAGGATAAGGGTGTGAAGTGGACAAAACCGGAAGGAGGTCTCTTCCTCTGGGTGACAATGCCTGATAATATTGATTGTGATGAGATGTTCAAGAAGGCAATAGAGGAGAATGTGGCATATGTTGTCGGCTCAGCATTCTATGTCGGCGGCAGGAAGAAGAACTCATTCCGCCTCAATTTCTCATACCCCTCAAAGGAAGATATCAGAAAGGGGGTTGACAGACTGGTGAAGGTTGTCAATGAGACATTAGGCTGATTTATATCAATCAGCATAAGATAATAAGAAAAGGGTCTC
>JAXHVG010000209.1:0-3569 GCA_034189245.1 Caldifarciminota bacterium | reverse complement strand
GAATGAGCCGAGTGAATAATAATAGCCGTCTCCTGACACAGAGTCACTGTTCAGAGAGAACCATGCACCGCCTGAACCGACCTTGTAGAACATTGTGTCTGCTGACACGCCTGAGTCATCCCTTATAAATGCAATGCCTGTAACATTGTCTGCCGGTTCCACATATGCCGGTATTGTGTTTATACTGTCAATAATAGGTGGAGAGTTTGTCCCCGAATCACTTGCATCAAAGAATAGTTCTACAAATTCATATATATAATTGTCTGCATCGGAATACTCTGTAATAACAAGTCCTGCATTATTGCCGCCTGTCACACCGCTTCCAGGTGTGGCATTTATATCAGAAGACTGAGTCCATGTATTGACATTGGTTGCGTCCCTCTGGACAGTATTGCCCTCGCTGAGGGGGGATGTGGTGGAGTCAATCCTTGTACCGAGATTATCATCAAGTGAGTATGTTTCTGCTCCATTAATAGAAAGAGCAGCACCTGCACTATTGATATAAGTGGCATTGGATGGTATGGTTATGCCCCAGAATGTTTCAAATGATGCCTGGTCTGCGTCCCTGCCTACAATAACATATTCACCATTATACATTGTAATATCGCCGAATGTATAGGTTTTGGAAGCATCGTACTGTGTCAACTGATAATTCAATATATTGACAGAATCGCCTGTTACAGTGTCCTGTACAGTAAATGAGTTTGTATCTGAAATGGAAGAAGCACTGCTATCATCAAATGCTTTGACATAATAATCAACAATGTCATCCAGTGAGAATGAGCCGAGTGTATAATAATAATTGCCTGAAACAACAGAATCATTCATTATAGAATTCCAGGCACCTGAATTGAGGGAGTAGAAGAGTGTATCAGCTGCAATGCCTGAATCATCCGTAATTCCTGCTATCACAGTAACATTGTCATCAATCTTCACAGGAACGGGACTGTGTGACAGGGAGCCAATAGAAGGGGGCTGATTGATTAAAAATACTCCGTCATTGTATATCTCAACAAACTCATTGCTGTAGGAAGATGCATCGGAATATTCCGTTATAATTAGTCCCATGTCGTTAGCTGCCTTTACACCACTTCCCGGAGTGCCGTTTGATGAAGCAGACTGAGTCCATGTATTGACATTGGTTCCGTCTCTCTCGCATGTATTGCCGCCGGATATCACGCCGGTTGTTGAATCAATCTGTGTGCCGCCGCTGTCATCCAGGGAGAATGTCTCATCACCATTTATCATTGGACAGGCATCCCCTGAATTGAAATATATAGCATTAGCAGGTAATGTCCCCCATTCAGCTTCAAAAGAGGCCTGGTCTGCATTCCTGCCCACAACAAGATAATACCCTTCCGGTATTATTGTGTCAGGCAAGGTAACACTGTGGCCTGCATCATACTGATACAGTGTATATCCATTGACATTGATGTCAGCAGAATATATCAAAGTGAAGCTTAAAATCAGCATTAAAAGAGCAATCTTTTTCATAAAACCCCCTGGTTTTCCACCTTTCCTCCATTCTATAATATATAGATTAAAACTCTATTAAGAACTGATTAATAATTATTTAATTTGAATTCACTTATCTGATTGGCGTCAAAACCCTTATTGAAGTAAATACTGAAATTGAAATTCTCCTTATGATACGTGAGCCCCACTCCTGTAAACACATAATTATCTGTAAAATTCCTGTTGAAATGACTGACATCATAATTGAGTGCCCAGTTCTTATTTATTGCCTTGGAGTATTGAGCTGACAGCAGTGAATAACTGAAATGCCTGTTCATTGTAGAATATATGCCTGTTGAGAAACTGTAGGAACTATTGTCATAGAGATTGTTTGACAACTGAGATATTGTGCTGTTCATGCCAGGCATATTTGCCGTAAGGGCAATCAGTGAAAAGAGCAATACTGTCAGTAATAATAATTTCTTCATTTAATCACCTCACTTTAAACCTTTTAATCCATTATAATTTTAGTGTTTTTGAGACATCTTGTCAACATTAATCCTCAGTGATGATTAAGTGCAATGAGGAATCTGACAGATGTTCCCCTGAAGAATTCATGCTCTTTGACATAATGCTCATTATTCCCCCTGTCAATTATCAGTGTCTGCTTGTGTGATTTGATCTCACAATACCTTGACGGCTGTATGCATTTGACAAGACCGCCGCAACTCTCATCACCGGAGCAATTCTCATACCTATCTATGATGTGGAGAATGGATTTGAACTCACTCTCAATACTACTGTTATTCTTCATAATGTTCTCAAATATGCCGCTGCCTGAATCAGTGAATGATACGGATATATTATAATCATCTATTCTGCCCTCTATCTCAATCATATCTGTACCGGAATAACGCACTGCATTGTCAATCATCTCAAGGAATATCCTTCTCAAGATAATGCCGGCATTCTTGTTGAGGTATTTGGAGAATCTCAGTTTGAGGGAGAATTCCGTATAGACATCCCTGGGATTGGGCTTTTCATATATCTTTTTCAGGGAGGGCAGTTCTTCTTCTGACCCATTACCTGCAGGCATATAAACAGCTGATCTCGTTGAACCCCTTTTCATAATTATGCCGGATTTGATAAGCTCCTTGAGATATCTGTGCACCATCTGCCTGGAAATGCCCAGTGCTTCAGAGAGTTCTGCAGTACGGGCACTGCCCCTGCTCTTTATAATATCTGCTATTTGAGTCACTCTATTATTCATATAATTATTATACCTATTATTTAATAATTGTCAACTAATTATTAAATAATTAATTACTTATAATCAATCAATATTTTATTAAGTAATATAATGCCCAAGCTTAATTAGAATATTCCCGGCAGGGCTTTTTTCTATTCATTTCTCTTTCAGAATACTCATTGCCTGACAGATGCCCATTAATTGTCATCCCCTGATACCCGTAGATATATAGCAGTGGTCTTCATATTGCTATTTCTTTCAAAATTTGTATAATAATTCCATGGATATAATGAAACTCATTATACTGATAATACTCATGCCCATACTGTCCTGCCGGACAAATCAGTCAGCAGGCGATATACCCTCGGAGTATATCAATATGGTCAGGAACGGGATAAAGAGCGACAGGCATTTTATCAATGAAAATATAAACAGGGACATAGGGCTCGTGCTCTCCAATCACTCTGTTCCCTATGGATTTGCCATTGCTGCTGAGTGCAGCAGCGGCAGGGTCATTGCAATGAAGGAATACTCTGCCAGGGGATATAAGGCAGGCAAATACATCAATGATCATCTGGTATGCACTTCACTCTTCAAGATAGTCCCGCTTGCTTCAGCAATAGGGAATGGCATCTATAAGCCCAGGTCAATACTGAAATACAGGGGTTCAAAATACAGTGAACTGAAATACCCGCCCAAACAGTATGAAAAGGAGAGAACAACAACAGTGGCAAAAGCCACTGCATTCTCCAATAATCCTGCATATGGGAATATGGGGCTTGTTCTGGGAAAGGAAAGGATTGTTCATTATGCAGAGAAGTTCCTCTTCAATGACAGGGTGATAAACGGCATACATACCGGCTAT
>JAXHVG010000208.1:0-11873 GCA_034189245.1 Caldifarciminota bacterium | reverse complement strand
CATTTACAATGCTGATTGCAGTGCAGTCAACAATATCAATGCATTTCACTAAGATAAAGAGAAAGAGTGATGACTGGCAGTTCTCCATTATTGTCCTTGCAGCATTGTTCATCACAACATTCCTCGGTGTTTTCGGCGGTGCATATTCACCTACAGGACTGCTGCTTAAATTATTCCCCAATCTCACTGCTGACAGTGAGACACCCCTGATGTTCCTGTACATATATCTGCAGGCACCGATGCAGGCAACAATATTCTCATTACTTGCATTCTATATGGCATCAGCAGCATTCAGGGCTTTCAGGGCAAGGAGTATTGATGCAACACTCCTGCTTGTAACTGCAAGTATAGTAACACTGGGCAGGGTGCCCATAGGACAGTTCATGTACAGCAATATGCCCGAGGTAGTGGAATGGATCCTCAGTTATCCCAATATGGCTGCACAGAGGGGCATTCAGATAGGCATACAGCTCGGCATCATAGCCACATCCCTCAAGATCATACTGGGCATTGAAAGACGTTATCTGGGAGGTGGACAATGATGAGAATAGTTGATTTCCTGGATAATATGGACAAGAGAATAATATATCTCATTGTTGCAATTGTTGTTATATTACCGTTTCTTACACCAATAGGATGCCCCATGAAGGTGACCGAGCCTGTGCGCAATATATACAATTATGTTGAGGACTCTATTCCTGAGGATGGTTCAATACTTATAAGTATTGACTATGGTCCTGAAACAATGCCGGAACTGCATCCCATGGGCAAGGCGCTTGTCACACATGCATTTAGTAATAACATAAGAGTTTTTATGCTCAGTTTGATGCCCCAGGGGACAGGTCTTGCTCAGGATATCATTGCCACGACTGTGAGGGAGTGGAATGATGACAATCCTGACAATATAAAAGAAGTCGGTAAAGACATAACACTGTTCCCCTTTGTACCCGGGGTATCTGCCGTGATACTCAAAATGGGGGAGGATATAAAAGGAACATTCAATACAGATGCATATGGTAATGATCTGGATGAAGTGCCCATAATGTCCGGTGTCAATAATTACAGTGATATTGACTATCTTGTTGACCTTGCAGGCAGTTCCATCATACTGTCATGGATCATATATGCAAACGGCAGATATGATCAGAAAATGGCAATAGGGACCACTGCTGTCAGTATGGCTGAATACTACATCTACATGAATTCCGGTCAGGCAAACGGTATGCTGGGAGGCCTCAAGGGTGCAGCTGAATACGAGCAGCTGCTCAAACTCAATGAAAAGTCAGAGAGCAGGAATGAAGGGCTTGTCGGCATGGACGCACAGTCATCAGCTCATCTCACATATATCATATTCATTCTGCTTGGCAATATAATCTATTTCATTAAGAAAAAACAGGAGAAATAATATGTCTATATCAACAAATATATGGGTATGGATTGCCGCATTATTAACACTGGCAATATATTCATTCCTCTATAAAGACAATGTGTTCTATAAGATTGCAGAGAAGATACTTGTTGGTGTTTCAATAGGCTATCTGCTCTCCGTTTACTGGCACAATACAATCATTGCCAAGGTGTGGAACCCCCTTGTACAGGACAAGAATTTCCTTGTAATAATCCCCCTGATACTGGGGCTTCTGATGTTTTCCCGCCTATTCAAGGGCAGAGCATACATATCAAGGATTCCCATTGCATTTGTCGTCGGAACAGCAACAGGCATGTCAGTGCCATCATCATTTGAGAATCTCTTCAAGCAGGTTCAGGGTACAATGCCCACAGTATTCTCATTTGGCAATATTGTAATTCTTGTAGGTGTTATCACGACACTGGTGTATTTCTTCTTCTCCCTTGAACACAAAGGATTCATAGGGAAGGTCTCCAAGGTCGGCATAACATTCATAATGATAGGATTCGGAGCTGCATTCGGGGCAACCATTATGGCGAGGATATCGCTCTTTATTGGAAGAATACAATTCCTGCTGAGGGACTGGCTTGGAGTAATACAATAATTAGGAGGTAAAGTGAAAAAACTTTGCTACTTACTTCTGATAATGCTTCTAGTAGGAGCATATCCGGCACTGCACGCTCAGACCGGCACAATGCCGCTTGATCCGGATACTGCCTACAGTGATACAATACCCACGGAGATTGTTCTGAGGGCAGAGGATACACCCAATGATGCGGGCAGTGCAATAACCGTAACCTGGGAGTGCAATGATAATCTGCCGTCAGGCCTCATTACAATAGTGAGAATTAACGGTGAAGAGGAGAGTATTGTTGCAGAGGACCTGATGCTGACCAAGGAACAGGTGCGTGATACGGATGTGGCGGATGACAAGGAATATTCATATTACGGTATAATAACAAGTCCGGATAATAAGTATTACAGGACCAAAGACAGTAATCCGGCAAAATCCGAGGCACAGTGGTTCAATACAGACAGGACCGATTCATTTGTTGCAGTACTGTTTATCACACTTGTATTTGTGTGGTTCATCCAGCAGGCGAAGAAAGGGAAAAGCTTCTATATAAGGAAGATCAATGGTCTGGATGCCATTGAAGAAGCAGTGGGGCGCTCCACTGAAATGGGCAAGCCCATAATGTATATACTGGGTATCGGATATGTGACGGATATTCCCACAATAGCCGGCCTTACTATTTTAAGCAGGGTTGCCAAGAAAGCGGCAGAGTATGATACAAGTGTCCTTGTGCCGTGCTATGACCCTGTTGTAATGACAACAGCACAGGAAGTGGTGAAAGAATCATTCACTGAAGCAGGCAGGCCTGATGCGTATCAGAAAGAGGATACAATGTACATTACACAGGACCAGTTCGGATATGCTGCAGGTGTTGACGGAATGATGATGAGGGAGAAGCCCGGAGCAGTTTTCCTGCAGGGGCTATTTTTTGCTGAATCACTCATACTTGCTGAAACAGGACACTCCATAGGTGCCATACAGATTGCAGGAACAACCGAAACAGCGCAGCTGCCGTTCTTTGTAGCAGCATGTGATTATACATTGATAGGTGAAGAGATGATGGCGGCCTCTGTTTATATGGACAAGAACCCACTGATGCTCGGCTCTATTGTAGCTGAGGACATGGTCAAGGTCCTTATAATCGTTATACTTTTCATAGGCCTTCTTCTGGGTATACTGGGACCCGGATTGGGGATTGATATATTCAATAATTGGTTTGAATGGCTCATTAGGATAATTTAGGAGGAGAAATGATCAAAGGCAAAGGCATACCACTGACAATCACATTCCTTACAGGTGTGATAATAATCGTAACCTTCTTTATACCCCATTCACCATTCGGAGAATTTGAGCAGACAGCCCTGAGATGGTATTCAATCATAGCCGGATTTACTATGCTGCTTGGAGTGGATTCCCTTCTCAGGTCACATATTAAAAAGTTTAGGAAAAAGGACAATAACTGGGAGTACTCAATTGTTGTATTCATTGCATTTGCTGTTATTGTTACCACAGGCATTATAGCAACTGTCAGGACAGGCAATGCATTCAATACAGATACGAGTTTCATGTACATTTACAATCATATGATAATCCCCCTTCAGTCAACAATGTTCTCGCTCCTTGCATTTTTCATAGCATCAGCTGCATACAGGGCTTTCAGGGCACGCAATACTGATGCTACCCTGCTTTTAATAACAGCAATAATAGTGATGCTCGGCAGGGTTCCCATTTCGGACAGATTTATTCCTGCTGTGCCTGCTCTCACTGAATGGATAATGTCTGTTCCGCAGATGGCTGCCAAACGCGGTATTATAATAGGAATAGCCCTCGGAGCAATAGGTGTTTCACTGAGGATAATTCTGGGCATTGAGAGAAGTTATCTTTCTTAAGGAGTATTTATATGAATGATATTATCAAGAAATTAACAGCAATTGACAGGCGGTATCTCTTTATTATTATAGCACTGGTTGTTGTAATACCCCTGTTATTCAAACCCAAGTTCCCCATAATTCCCAAAAAGCCGGTAATTGATGCATATAAAGCAGTGGATTCACTATCCGCAGGCGATAATGTGATGATCTCTGTTGACTATGATGCAGCATCAATGCCTGAGCTCCAGCCATTTCTTGAGGCACTACTGAGACACTGTTTCAAGAAGGAGCTCAATCCCATTATGCTTGTACAGTGGCAGCTGGGTGCCCCTCTCGGCACAAGAGCAATGGAGAAGATAGCAAAGGAATTTGATGTTGAATACGGTGTTGATTATATCAATCTGGGATACAGACCGGGTTATACTGCCCAGATTGTAGGTATCGGCAAGGAGATAAGGGATTATTTTATAACTGACTATAAGGGAGACCTTATTGATTCTTTTTCTGTGATGGATGACATACACAATTATGATGACATAGATATACTGGTGGGACTGGAAGCAGGTGCAACAGGCAATATCTGGGTGCAGTATGCAGGAGCCAGATACAATCAGAGAATAATACTGGCACTTACAGCAGTATCAGCTCCGGATGCCTATTTCTTCTATCAGTCAGGACAGATAGAGGGACTGGTAGGCGGTATGAAGGGTTCAGCTGATTATGAAACACTCATAGACCATCCCGATGTGGCTGTTGCAGGCATGGCAGCACAGTCATTCGTGCATATACTTATAATTGTATTCATTATTCTGGGTAATATTGCTTATTTCTTTGAGAAGAGAAATAAGGGTAAAACATTAGGAGGCAAATAATGGGAGCAACATTAGGTGTCTGGCTTGCAGCAGCACTGACACTCTGCATCTACTCTTTTCTTTACAAGGATAATCCTTTCTATAAATTTGCAGAGTCCCTTTATGTGGGTATTTCAGCAGGATACTGGCTTGTCTATACCTATGCCTATGTAATAGAACCAATGCTCATAGAACCGATTAAGACCAATCAGGAATTTGTGCTTATTATACCGGCTTTCTTCGGCATTATAATGCTCTCCAGATGGTTCCCCAAGATAGCCTGGCTCTCCAGATGGTCCATTGCATTCACTGTCGGTATTGGCGCAGGTCTCGGTGTAACCGGTTATATACAGGGTTTCCTCATTCCTCAGGTCAAGGCAACAATACTGCCTCTTACGGGAATGAATATGCTCACATTGAATAATCTGATAATAATAATAGGTGTCATAACCACATTGGTGTATTTCTATTTCTCTAAGGAACATAAGGGTATGCTCAAGGTTGGTTCCCGCATAGGCGTCACATTTATTATGATTGCATTCGGCGCATCATTCGGTTATACGGTAATGGCGAGGATATCACTCCTCATCGGAAGATTCTACTTTCTTATATATGACTGGATAGTTCCCATTTTCTCAAAGGGATAGGATGACTGCAGCGTATTTTCTGCCGTATATCATTACAGATGTCTATTCCAATATGGCTGTTGATGAATTCATGTACAGATATACGGATAATCCCAGCCTGAGATTCTACAGCTTCAATGAACTGTCTCTGACAATAGGTTATAATCAGAGATATTCAAGGAGCTGTGACACGGATTATATTGAAAATAATAATATACCTGTTGCCAGAAGAATAACAGGAGGCAGGACTGTTCCGCACTGCGGGGACCTCACTTATTCATTCTCTTCAAATTACCGGTATTTTAATGATATAATAGAAAAAAATTCCCTTAAGGCGCGCTACCGGAAACTGGCAGAGGGTTTTATCAATGGCTTTGAGAGTGCTGGAATTGATATTGAGGTCAATGAAGGTGAGAGTGAAAAACCGTATGGGGCAAATTGTTTTGACTCCGCGTCCATATATGAATTATCCCTGCAAGGCAGAAAGATACTGGGCAGTGCACAGACATTCTTGTCAGACAGATTCCTGCAGCAGGGGTCAATCCTTGTCAATGACTGCCCCGGGGCAGGTATAGTATTCGGCAATAGAATAGAATTATATAATATTGAAAAAATAACCGATATACCTTATAATATAAAAGAATTATCGGGTAATTTTTACCGGGCATTCCGGGAATCGTTTTCATATGACTGGAAGGAGTTTGACTTTGATTTCTCGGACAAAAGGTATCTTGAATTGATTGATAAATATAAGAGCAATGAATACCTCAGGAGGAGATAGATGGATTTAGATGCAAATCTGGGAGTTTTTTCTGCAGTTGAAATAATCAACCTCATTGCATCAGGCGCCCGCACGGGCTCACTCACTGTTGTTTCTCACAATGATGACAAGGGTGTGATTTATTTTGATGAAGGAGTCCCTGTGCATGCTGAATACAAAAAGACATCCGGCATAGAAGCTATCTACAATCTTGCTGTAGTAAGCCGCGGTACAATAAGCTACAGTAATGGCGATACAATCAGGGAACATACAATAGAAGCTGAGGAAACAGCAGGACTGATACATAATATTGAGAAGAGAAAGATTGAATTTGATAAAATAATGAGCAGTCTTCCGCCATTTGATGCAGTACTGGAAAAGAGGGCTGAAGGTGTAAAAGAGGATGTCGCTCTGAGAAAGACCGACTGGACTATCATAAGGCTTGTCAGTGGCAAGCGAGATATCAATCAGATTATCAAGGACAGTAATCTGCCGATTCTGGTAGCATGTCAGTCACTGGAATGGCTGCTTGAAAAGGGACTGATATTTGACAAGACAGTTTCTGAGAGACTCATAAGAGACATGGAGACAACACTCAACAATATACTGGATGTGTTTTCTGTTAAGGGTACCAATTCCAAGGACTGGTATGAATTCCTCAAGAGCACCCTGGACTCATCGGACTATGAAACTGTGTCAGGCATGATAGAATTCACCAATGACAGGATATCAGTCAACAGTGATGCTGCAAAAATATTGACTCAAGAGAATATTGATAAAATCAAGGATGTTCTGTATAATAAATCAAAGGATAAAGCGAAACAGGAACTTGGTAATATGATTGCAGGCAAAAAGTACAAGGAACTTATGAGTATAGAAGGGGAGAGTAAATGAATTTTACGGAGATGATTGATTCCATCAAAGAGGGTACCAGTTTAAAGAATGCAGTACTCCTCAATAAGGAAGACGGGGAAGTTGTTGAGAAATTCGGTGAAACAAATGCACTGCTCAATGACACAGGGGCATTCCTCGGTTCTGCCGGTGAGATAATACGGGAGAAGACTGCTATTGATAAGCTCAATTACATTACTGTAAAAACTGAACCATTCATCATAATAATCAATACTGACAGCAATTTCCTCGCATTGGAATTTGAATCCTATATCAAGCCGTCTGATGTCTTTGCAAAGTATTCAGAACTGACTGGTGCAGAGGAAGAGACAGCTGAAGAAGAGGGAGAACCGGGGAGTGATATTGATGACCTGATGGAAGCAGCAGAAAATATTGAAGGGGAAGAGGAGACAATCTCTGAAGCTGAAAGGCAGATGTTCAACAATAAGATAACACAGATCAATTTCCTTGTAGAAGAGTTCTCAGCTGAAGGCAATAATGATAAATGGATAGCAGATATCAAATCAAGTCTTGATTCACTTGACAAGATATGTAATTGCATTGAATTTGACGAAGAGAGTAATTTGAAACTGAAGGACATCATCAAGGAGAATATTTCACGCAGGGAAATTCAGGAAGATTCCAAAGCTATAATTGATTCACTCTGCAAATCCGCAGTAAAGGAATTCGGACCCAAAACAGCCAAGGAAAAGGTTCAGAGAGTGATTGCCAAATTAAATAAAAGCAGGGGATAATATATGGAAAATCTGGAAGAATTACAAAGCAGATACAGTGCTGATTATGTGTTCTACAATGAAGGCGAATCAACTCAGACAAAAGGCGATAATGCACCCGAGAGCAAAACAATAAAGCAGATGATAGTTGTATTGAAACAGTCAATAGATGCAGCTGAGATTGATATGCCTCAATACATTGAGTTTAACTCGGACAATTCCAAGATTGTCTTTGTCTTTACTGAAACAGGTATTTACGGTCTGAATGTCCCGGTTGATACAGGTGAGATTAAAATTACAGAGGAGGAGAAGAAAGAAAAGAAGAAGGAACAGCCTGAAACCGGTGAGAGGAAGAAGATAAAGATAAAGAGCAAGAAGGAAGAGGAAACTGCTGAACCGGAAAAACCGGTGGAGAAACCGTCAGCTGACTATGTGCTGGACAGCAGTACAATTGAGAATATTGAAAAAATAGCAGAGGAGTATTTGGAGGATTTTGCTGGTGATATTTTATCCAATCTCATTGACCAGGTAAAGATTGATAAGGAGAACCCCACTGCAGAAAAGGTAGATGAATTGCTGAAGAAACTCAACAAATCATCATCACTTATAATAGGTCCGTCCAATGCAGAAGAAATGATAGGTAAAATTAAATCCGGAATATCAGGATAATGGAGGCAGTATGTTGAAAATGTTAGTAATTGCTGAAGTGTTTCAGCAGAGCGGAATACCGCAGTATGTGAATAACTGGAAGTTCATATCCAGTATATTCACTATAGCAGGAGCAATTATTCTCTGGCTTGCTCTTGTTTTCTTTGCAATAATTGCCAAGAGATATGAACAGGTGCTGATGAAGAAGACAAACTGGCAGTTCATAATGATAGCCCCGTCCGGAATACTTATCTATGCAGTGATCCAGGCATATTCCCTTCTCATTGTGGGCAATCTCAAAATGACTGATGCTCAAACCTGGGCCGGATATATTTTCTTCGCATTATCCGGACTGCTCTCACTGATCGGCGCATACAGATTCTACAATGTAGTGAAACCCCATAAGGGAGGTGGAAAATGAGGATAATATTTCCGGCAGAGATCATATTCACAATAGGCATAATACTGTTTGCCATGTCCCTTTTCATAGCAGGGCGTATAATCAAAAGGCTTCTGCGTATTATCAAGCATAAGGGCATTTGGATATTGCCGATAATCGGAAGTATACTGATGCTGATAGGAGCAGTCATTCATATATTCAAGCTTGCCAAATATTTCCCCGCACTGGCAACAAGTACACCCTATGAAATCCTTCCCCTAATTGCTACAACAATGAAGGTCGGCACAATGGAGTCACTGATGATTCTCACTGCAGGTATATTCACCATACTGGCGTCACTGATTTATTTTAGATGGACAAGCACCTAAAGTATTGACACTGATAATTTATTGCTTATACTTATATAGATAATTTGACAAAAAGAATATTGGATTAAATTAAAAACAGGAGGACGATGTGTTAGATTTTTTCCAAAGAGGCGGTTGGGCCATGTGGTTCCTGCTCACAGCAGCAATTGTTGCTTTAATTTTCATAATTGAAAGGATAATAACATTCCTTATTCTCAAGAGAAATCCCGCAGCATTTGCAGACAGGCTGCACGAAATTATTGAGACAGAGGGCATTGATCCTGCAGTGGAATACTGTGCAGAATCATCCAGCCCTATAGCAAGAATAATGGAAGCAGTACTGGTAGAATTCCAGTATGTCGGTAAAGACAAGAATCTACTGGAAGAGGCAATAGCCAAAGCAGGTGTTAAGGAATTGGCATTCCTTGACAGAGGAATGGCACCTCTGGCAGCTGTTGTTCAGCTTGCTCCAATGATGGGTTTTTTGGGTACCGTAGCCGGTATGGTTGCTGCATTTGATGCAATTGCACTCGCAGGTACTGTTGAGCCGAAGCTTGTTGCCAGCGGAATTTCACAGGCACTTATCACAACAATGACCGGTCTTGCAATAGCAATACCGACAGCAGCAGCTCATGTGGTTTTCAGCACATTGATAAATAATTACACAAGATCCATGGAAGAGGCTTCTAATTCAATAATTGAACTGCTCCTTCAGATGGAAGTAGTTGAGGAATAATACGGGGTTATTATATGAAACGAAAAAAGATGCAGGCATCTACAGATATACCGACAACATCAATGGGTGACATCGTGTTTCTCCTGCTTATCTTTTTCCTTGTAACCACTGTATTCAACAATGAAATGGGTCTGCAGATAATCCTGCCTGAGGAATCAAAAGAGGAAGTAAAGGTCAAGAGCGAGGATATTGTCAAGGTCAGAATTGACAAAATGGGCAATGTCAAGATGCATTATTATACAGGCGGAAAAGAGATAACCGTGCCTGTTGACTGGCAGGAAGTTTCCGACAAGACCATTGAGATCCTCAATCAGGATGAAGAGAATAAACTGATATTTTCAATAATTCCAACCCGTTCAGCCAAGTATGAATATATGGTCAGGACATTTGATCAGCTCAAGATTGCTTTTGAGGAAACGGGTGAGAAGGAGAGAATCAGTCTTTCTCCTGCAGAAGATGATGAAGAATAGGAGGAATGATGCATTTTGAAAAGATTGAAAAGGAAAAACCGAAAATAGCTGACTCCTCTATATCAGATATTGTATTTCTTCTTCTCATATTCTTTATGGTCTCAACTGTATTTCAATCCGAGCAGGGTTTGAAGGTTGAATTACCGTCAGCATATGCAGCGAAAAAGATATCCATGAAACATATCGCTCACATCTGGGTCGGATACAGGGGAGATAAAGGTGTTGTCAGTATTGATGACAAGATTGTTCCCATAGGAAATGTCAAAGCAATCATGCAGACAAAAAAGAGAATAGATCCCAATATGATCGTCTCAATGATGTCAGACAAAGAAACACCATACTGGATATCCAATGATATATTCGGACAGCTCATAAAGGCGAATGCTCTGAGGGTCTCTCTTGCAGCCCGTACGATAAGTGATGTGAGGTAAGGAGATATTATGAATGAGAACAAAGAGCCTAAGAAGAAGAAAGATATCAAGAGGCAATACCCTCTGTTTTTGAAGATATCCATATTTTTCTCTCTGGTGCTTTTCATAGTGCTGTTTCAGACAGTTCCTAAATTTGAGCCGCGTCCGTACAAGATGTCGGGGCCTGCCAAAGAGACAAAGATGGAGAAACTGCCTGATGAAATGATCAAGCAGCCTGAAGAGCCAAAGGAGATCAAGAAGCCGCAGCTGCCGAAGAAGGTAACAGAGGCAAAGTCAGAGGAAGAAGTTACTGAGAATGTGGATTTTGAGACAACATTTGAGGATCCTTCATTGACAGAGGAGCAGGGCGAGATATACCGTGTATATGAAGAAGCACCTCAGGTTGTACAGATGGTGGATCCTGCTTATCCCGAGACAGCCAAGCAGCTCGGAATTGAAGGCACTGTATTCCTTGAACTTGTTGTTGAAAAAGACGGTTCTGTGTCCAATGTGAAGGTTGTCAGGGGAGTACATCCGCTCCTTGATGATGCAGCACGCAGTGCTGCCTATCAGATGAGATTTACACCTGCAATGTCAAGGGATATTGCTGTAAGGGCTTATGTCACATTCCCTGTGAACTTTACTCTTGAAGACTGATATCTGATTTAAGAAAGGAAAAAAGAATAGAGAGGCATCAGAGATGATGCCTCTTTTTTTTATTCTATGGTAATTAAACGGATAGTATTTTGGCTAACCGGGATTTCTTTCTGGCAGCTTTATTCTTCTTGATTATGTCGCGGGCACATGCCTTATCAATGATCTTATAACCCTCTTTGAGCAGAGTCTTCTTTTCCTCTTCACTCTCTGCTTTCTCTGCGCGCTTGAAAATATTCTTTAATTTTGTCTTGTGAACCTTATTCCTTATCCTTCTCTTTTCATTCTTGACAATAGATTTCTTAAAAGCTTTATGTGTAGGCAAATATACCTCCTGTAATTAATTTAACTTAAATATAATATACAAAATACCCGATATGTCAAGCCCTTAGAGGATTTTGTTATTCCCAAAAAAAAATGTCACATTTTAAGGAAAAATAATCTCATTTAACACAAGGAGGTTGAAAATGCAGGAAAAGGAGCTGAAATTGAC
>JAXHVG010000207.1:0-2420 GCA_034189245.1 Caldifarciminota bacterium | reverse complement strand
AATACGCCTCTTCTATTCTTGTGCCTTCCAGTTCACCGGTTCCCTTCTTGATAGCCCTGTCAACATTATCCTGGGGCATATTAACTTCCTTGGCATGCTCAATAGCATTCCTCAAGCGCACATTCATATCAGGATCACCGCCGCCTTCCCTTGCAGCCATCATAATCTCCTTTGTTACCTTGGAGAATGTCTTGCTTCTCTTCTTATCCTCTTTGCCTTTTTTGTGCTTAATGGAACTCCATTTATTATGACCCGACATTTTGCCTCCTTACCGTTTACCACCCGGTCTGATTAATTCAATACCCTGCTCACAGAGAGGGCAACTGTCAGCAGAATATGTTTCTGCCTCAACTGTAATACCCCTGTACAGAGGATATTGTAAATCAAGTTCACTGCTTCTGTCAATAAGAACAGCAGCAGCCTTTATATTTTTCGTTATTTTCTTTATTGCATCAATGGACTGAATCAGTGATTTGCCTGTAGTCAATACATCATCAACAACAAGTATGCTGTCATTGCTGTGAAGAGGTGTATCCCTGAAAAGTCCCATAATTTCTTCTCTCTTTTCTATGTATGCGCTCCTCGTATTGAGCTGACGAGCAAATTCATATGCAGTTATCATGCCGCCTGTTGCAGGTCCTGCCACATAGTCAAATGAGATATTTCCCATACTGTCAATAATCTCACTGACAAGTGCAGAAAGTATGTCCGGATTTTCAAGCAGGCGGAACTTCTCAAAATACACATCAGAATGCCTCCCTGATGTGAGGAGGAAATGCCCCCTGAGAATTGCCCCTTCTTTCTCCAGAATACTTTTATCCATTGATACCTTCTTTCATTGAATCCAGTATTGAATTAATTGACTGACTGATGTCTTTGCTCCTGGTAATGGGCCTGCCTACGACAATATAGTCAGCTCCCCTTCTCATTGCTTCCTCGGGTGTTGAGACTCTTGCCTGATCATCACTCCCGTAACCGAGGGGCCTGATGCCCGGTGTCACTATAAGAAAATCATCACCGCACTCCTCTCTTATTTGGGATATTTCCCCGGGTGAAGCGACCACACCCGTAAGACCGGCTGATTTGACTGCCCTGGCAAGAATAATGACTTCCTCTTCTACTGTTCTGCCTTCTGCCCCTATAATATCTTCAAGAAAAGCGCCGTCAAGGGAAGTGAGCAGTGTTACACCAAGCACAACAGGGGGCTGTTCACCGTGATCCTTCCATTGCCATATCAGTTTTGCAACTGATTCCATCATGGAGAATCCGCCCATTGAATGTATGGTGAGCATATCCACCCCTTTGTGAAATGCCACCTCTGTTGCTTTGAGAACAGTATTGGGTATATCGTGGAATTTGAGATCCAGGAATACCTTTTTATCCCTCTCTTTGAGGGCATCTATAATTTTGTTGCCGAATGCCGAAAACATCTGAAGACCGACCTTATAGGTAATTATGTCATCACCTGCCCTGTCAACAATATCCAAGGCCTTATCCATATTCTCTACATCAAGTGCTACAATAAGTCTCTCTCTTATATCCATATAATCTCCTATTTTATTATCCCTCTCATATCTTCAATATTCTCAAAACCCTCTTCATCCATGAATGCTTTAAGCTCACGGGGAAGTCTCTCCAGTATGTCCGGTTCAATGAGCAGACCCGTACCTATCTGAACAGCATGTGCACCCGCCATTATATATTCAATGATATCAGATGTATTCATTATACCGCCTATTCCGATAACCGGTATGCCGACTGTCTGTGTCATCCTGTATACATTCCAGAGTGACATCGGCTTTACTGCAGGACCTGAAAGACCGGCAACCCTGTTGGAGAATATAAACCGTCTTTTATCAATATCCACAGCTGCCCCCGGATATGTGTTTGTAAATGAAATACTGTCAAAACCCTCATCCTCGGCAAACAATGCAATATCAAATGACTCGCTGAATGCAGGTGAAAGTTTGAGAATCAGTGTCTTGTCTGTTTTGCATCTTATGCCTGAGAGCAATGCCTTTGAATCATCAATAGAACTATTCAGATTAAATCCGTCTTTGTGAACATTGGGGCAGGATATATTAATCTCATATCCGTCAATACAGTCAAATGCATTGAGCTGTTCTATCATACTTATCAATTCATATTTCTCAAATGGAGCAAGATTGACAAAAACGGATGTATTGAATTGAGACAATTCCCCAATCCTCTTATCAATGAAATAATCAAGCCCCTCATTTTCAAGGCCAATTGAATTGAGCAGTCCTCCAGGTGTTTCATGGAGGCGCGGC
The DNA here is from genome assembly GCA_034189245.1 of Caldifarciminota bacterium. Taxonomy (GTDB): domain Bacteria; phylum Hydrothermota; class 32-111; order 32-111; family 32-111; genus JAXHVG01. The sequence goes on along the minus strand of JAXHVG010000207.1, from coordinate 129 downwards.
TGATTATTACCTCTTCTGGGCTTTAGTGTAACGGACTTTGTAACAAAACCGCCTACAGAGCCCATTTCATTGTACCTGCTGATCTCATTCCCCCAGCCGGAGCATCCTGATGCACCTATGATCGGGGTT
>JAXHVG010000206.1:0-6225 GCA_034189245.1 Caldifarciminota bacterium | reverse complement strand
GAGAGGACTGAAGGCTTTGCCTGGCTTTTCAAGCCATCAGCCGCCAGCTGCCAGCCACCAGCAAAAATATGTCTTCTTGTACTTTGTACAATATATCATGGCTGGCTATCCACATTATCGAGTCACACGTATCACACGAGTCACACGTATCACACGAAAGACCCGAGAGGACTGAAGGCTTTGCCTGGCTTTTCAAGCCATCAGCCGCCAGCATATCGTAATGCAATTTCCATTCTATCGTGGATTGCTATTAACAATGACTATCCACCATTGACTATTAACTATCGACCCGGTGTCAGCCGATAGCCGGCAACTGGTGGCTGAAGGCAGACTCCGGTCCACTGTTCGCTCTGCTCACATTCAAGCCCTTCGGCTCCACCTTCTTACTCACTCTGCATTCATGCGTTGTACGTTTTCCGTTGTACTTTGTACGCTCTTAATCCTTCTTTTACCTTTTACCTTTGATCTTTTATCTTCTTTACGAGTCACACGAGTCACACGAGAGTACCCGAGAGGACTGAAGGCTTTGCCTGGCAATGCTCCTTGCATTGTTGTGAGTACTGTGCATTGAGAACCCCCTGGGGTGAAGTCCTGACGGACTTCTGTTCGCTCTGCTCACATTCAAGCCCTTCGGCCTTAAATAAAAAAAGCGGGGATAAAACCCCGCCTTTCCATTATACGCCCGAGAGGACTTGAACCCCCAACACCCTGATCCGTAGTCAGGTGCTCTATCCAATTGAGCTACGGGCGCTTAAATTTTTGTTGTCTCGGGTTTGTCACCTGAAAAATCCAGCTCATATCTCAGCGAAATGCCCAGATGAAGCTTATCATAGGGCTGTTTGAATGGATAACAGACATTGAACTGCAGTGCTTTGGGGACAAAGACATTGGCAATATTATTCAGCACATTCTCCTTGAAGAACTGATTCCTGCTGAGGTCAATGGAGAAATAAACATCCCCGTCATAATCATTTTTATTCCTTATAAAGAGATCTGTTCCGCCTGTAAAGATAACATTTTCATTAATATGATAACTGCCTATAAGCCCCAGACTGGGAGTTATGAGCAGATTACCGGCATTGGTGTAAAGACCGCCCATGAATCCTACTCTGAATCTGTCACTGAACTGAGGTGAGTATTTGAGACCTGCTCCGAAATTGGAGCCCATTACACCCATCTGAAGATCCAGTTCTTGCAGTATGCCGTAATTGAGATTGCCGCCCCAGAGTACCATTTCATTATTGCCCAGTGAATCTGCCAGTTCCTTGTCATCTTCACTGAGATAGCCGGAATATGCCCCGTAAACGGAATAGGAAAGATTGTTCCTGCCCACTGTGTCAGCTATCTGACAAGTGCTCCATAGACATCCTGTAGTTGAGAGCATCAAGACAGATATCATAATAATGGCGAGCATTCTCAATAAATTTTTCATAAAAACTCCTTAAATTAATTATATATATCAGTATATGATTAATTGAATTATTGTCAATACAAAGGGAATTTCCGTCTCTTTACAGGACTTTCGCATATAGTCATATCAATGTCTTACTTGACATTATTAATAATTAGCAATATCATTCAGATATGGGTAAGAAGTATATCTGTTTTTTAAGCGGAGACAGGGTGGACCTGGCTGTAATAGGAGAAGAATATACTGATTTCATACTGCAGCTGCTCAATCACCCTGAGGTCAGGTATTATCTTGCAGGCCGTTTCCCATGGACACCCGGAAGTGTAGATAAGATGATTGAACAGACGGATAAACGCCAGTCCATTCATTTGGTTATCATAGACAAAACCTCGGATAATCCTGCCGGTCTCATAACATTGAATGATTTCAATTGGCCCAACAGGAGGGCAATGCTTGCCATTGCAGTAATGCCGGAATTTCAGAATGCAGGCATAGGAAAAAAGGCAACAGAACTTATTATGAATTATGCCTTTAATACACTGGGGCTCAGAAAAATCTGTCTTGAAGTTTACGGTTTCAATGAAAGAGCTGTGTCAATGTATAAAAAACTCGGGTTTAAGATTGAAGGGGAATTCAAGAATCACTCACTGAAAGACGGTAAATACCATACGCTTCTCTATATGACAATGACCAGAGAGTAGATTTTATGCAGAGATTTATCAGATCAATATCTGCTGCTGTCATCCTCCTCACATTTTCTTTGTCTGTTTTTCCTTCAGAAACATCATTCTTCAGCAGTAAGGTGAATATATATTATCCCGGTAATGAAAGTTTTCCCGAAAAGACCATTGCAGACAATCCTGTTTTCTTCTTTGAATCCTGCGATTCATCCATATTGAAGATTGTAAAGGTGGAAGGCGGAATATTGCTCAATGAGTATTCCGTCTATATGACAGAGCCGGATTTCTCTGCAGATGTATCCGGTTTGTATTATTATCAACTGCCTGTAAATGCTGTTCTGGAGAGAGGGCAAAACTATGCGTGGTTTATTGAAACAAAACAGAGTCCTCCCATGAGGAGCAGGGTTCATTATTTTACTATTGCCTGTTCAATGACAGAGAGTTATTCATCAGAATCCATTGCCGGAATACTCTCCCATCTATTTGAAGGTAATGCTGCCTTAAAGGAACTGGGCATAATGGGGTTTCTGCCAACAGGCATTATGAGGATAAATGGACTGGAGTCAGATCCGGAAGACATTATTAAACTCATCAATAGTGCTAAAGCAAAGGGCAGACGTATAACAGTGAGGATAAGGTAATATGAGAAAAACAGTTATGCTGTGTATGTTTCTTCTATTATCTCTTCTGATAATATGCAGTGAATCCGGTATAATTATAAATATAAAGGGAGATGTCTATGTGTCTGGCATAGACAATCCGGTGAAGGGCACTATTATCTCGCCCGGTGATACAATCAATTCAAAGCCCGGGTCATATGCCGAGTTCATTATGCTCAACAGTGCATTCTTCAGGATAATGCCGTTTACGAGCCTCATAGTGGAAACAGATTTCTCTGATGATATCAGTGTTGTTGCATTAGAGAGAGGCATGGTGTTTGCAGAGACAGGTGAAAACACATTTATATTTGAAACACCACAGGGGATTGTCCGTACAGGCAATGCTGTTTTGAGTATTGCCCTTAAAGACAGTGCATGCCGCATCTACTGTATGGAGGGTGAATTGTCTGCTGCAAATAATGAAGGAGAGGCAAATGCCGGGAAGGGTGAGGTGATTGAACTATATCAAGGCAGAATGCCTACAAAGGTGCTTGATATGATTCCGGAGACAGATGTATTGGGAAATGACTATGATACAGTGGAGATAGAGTTTGAGGATGAGAGCGGTAATATCAGAATACTGGAGATACTTATTGAATAGAACAGTATTGTTTGCGGTTTGCATATTGGTCTTTGTTTCTGCACAGGGTATTGAACTGGATTATGCTGACATAGAAGAGATATATCCGGGTGAAGACCTCAATATCCTGGCTATAGTCAAGAGCGGTTTTGCAGGTATTGAGGATGCGGAACTGGTTCTCCGCACAGTAGAGAATGACAGTGTTTTCTCATTCTCAATGGATATTGAAGATAATCTCCTTACATGTTTTGTTGATTATGACAGTCTGCCGGAAGAGGCATTCTATTACTATTTTGAGATCATAATGAAAGACAGGTCTGTTGAGATTTATCCATTATCTGTTGCAGATAGGATGAAGAACAGGGTCAATGTCATAAAGAGCGATGATTTCTGGAATTATGATGTTGAACTCATATACCCGCTTAAAGACAAAGCAGTGCGGGCAGAAGATTTTATGGCTGCTGTTTTTGTTGAGGGTGAATATGACCGTCTCAGGGTATTGATAAATGATAGAGATGTAACAGATGAGTGCATGGAAACAGGGAATACTGTACTCTATATACCCCGGAACGGAATAGAGGCGGGCAATGGCTCAATTGTAGTATATATTGATAATGAGAAGAGACTGGAAGAATCCTTTAATGTTATTGAAAAGGCATCTGTAAATGTTATTGGCGGATTTGCCGGTCTCAGTGCTGAATATTCCCTGTACTCAGGTAATGGTTATGAACATGGTATAAGAACAGTTGATTATCTTTCCCTCTACGGACGCTCGGGTATGATGAATTATTCATTGTCAGCTGCTTATCTATTAAGCGGAAATTTGAATCACATATACAGTGCAAGTATAGATATGTCAATACCCCATCTGAATATTAGTGCAGGGGATTACTCCATTGATGAAGCTCTTACGGTGCAGTCGCCTCTCAGAGGGGTCAGAACTGTAATCAGTCTGCCCCATGTTGAAGCATGTGCTTCATACAGTATCTCAGATCCCCGCAATCAGACCTTATATAACAGTAATGATGAATACTCTCTTACAATGAACAGATATGCCCTGAGGTCCTATTCACATATCTATGATTTTGAAATATCTGTTAACAGATTCATCAATAATCTCATCAGTAATAACAGCAATCTAACGGCAGATGCAGCTGCAGGCATCTCTCTATTGGAAAGCAGATTCAAATTAGGTGGCAAGGCGGCAGTGTCGTTTACTCAGAGCAGTGAAACACCATCTCTGTTCGCATTGCCTGAAATAACATTTGATTCCTTTGATATTCAAGATGATCTCTCCTATGAACTCCATTCCTCTTATGCAGGTGACAGATTACGCGCCGGGGCACGCATCACATATTATGCGCCCCGCTATATCTCTCTCGGTTTACCTTATCTGCAGAGTGACTTCTATGATATTGGCGGTGATCTCAATATAATGTTTCCGTCAAACAGTGTATCATTGAATTCCCGGTACAGTGTGTTTCTACCGTCAAACACTGCGCCGAATCATTATTATTCAGCAGGATTTGAATACAGTAAGCCGTCAGTGCCCTCAATTATTGTCAATTTCGGGCATTTTATTCAGAACAATGAGAATAATGCATCCGGCATAATAAAACTGTCAGCAGGCATCAATCATACAGTCTATATAGGTGATAGGGATATGAAATTTGCCCTCAGTATTATGCAGAACACATTCAACACAGAGAGGGATTCCGTCAATGCGGATATATTTGCACACAGGGGGTATGTGAGGGCCGGATTATTGCCGTCACTGGATTTATCTGCCGATTATTCACTGCTTCTCAGTGACTATTATACTTCCGGCCGGAAACGCATTGGCTGTGGTGTTGGAATTCATTATGGCTTGAATGAGAATATTGAAATAAACACATCCGTGAGGTATGCGTATTTATCAAGAACATATGTCAATGAGAGTGTAACGGATGGAAGCAGCAGAATAGATATTGCAGTGAATGTACCCGTGAAAATCCCGTTTGCTCATCTTGATATTCATTTGAAGAATATATACCTCTTGTCTGACAATGACTCCTATATGAATTATTTTACTGCAGGTATTGATTTAAGAAAGGAATTCTAAGAGCGGGCTGAGCCCGCTCTTCATTATATCTGTTACTGACTATCCCTGTATTTTTTCAGAGTCTCCAGAGCATAGTCAATATCCGCTTCAGTGTGAGAACCGGATATCTGGAATCTGATCTCTTCATCACCTTTAGGCACAACAGGATAATTGAGACCTGTCGCAAGCACGCCATTTTCCGTGAGATGTTTTACTATTGCAGCTGTCTTTGGTGTGTTTCTCACCATAAGCGGCACAACCGGGTGCTCTCCCTCAATTGTCTCAAATCCGAGTTCTTTCAAACCATTCTCAAATTTTAATGTCATTGCTCGGAGATGTTTCAATATACTTCTGCCCTCATCACTGTCCAGTATATCTATAGCCCTAATTGAAGCATTTGCTTCTGAAACCGTAATGGGATTTGAGTATATATACATGGGTGCTGTTTCACGCAGATAATCAACAACAGCCTGTGTTGTTGCAACATAACCGCCATTAACGCCGAATGCTTTACCCAGTGTCCCGATGAGTATATCCACCTTGCATCCTGTGTATTCCTCTGTTCCCCTGCCTGTATCTCCAAAAGCACCTACTCCGTGTGAATCATCAACAACTGTTGTGATGCCTTCTTCAAAATCACTGTCATGTTCACTGCATATATCAACAATACGATCAAGAGGAGCATGGTCTCCTCTCATTGAGAATATTCCGTCCGTAACAACTATAACTCGCTTGGCTTTGCCTTCTGCATCATTGATTGCTCTTTTGAGATCCTCAGTATCATTATGCTTGTATATGTCCTTTCCCGCAGGCCT
>JAXHVG010000205.1:0-2919 GCA_034189245.1 Caldifarciminota bacterium | reverse complement strand
TGACTACCTTGATGTTCTTGTGATTTGCCTCAATCAATTTCTTCAGGCGGATGGCAATATCAAGTGTCATTGTCTTTTCCTTGAGACCGGACGGTCCTATTGCCCCGGGATCTCTGCCCCCGTGACCTGCATCAACAATAATAGTATTGAGTTTCAGCGCATTCTTGTTTGTTGCCTGTGATTCCCTCTTCTTGAGATATATCCTCAGAACATTATTCCTCTTCTCTATGTATTTGACTGCAAGTATGGGATCCAGTGTCAATATGAGTGTTGCCTCTTTCTTGTCATTGATTGCCTCAATAACCCTGATAATACTGTCATTGCTCTTTCTCTTGAATTTCTTAGTATCAATTGTGCAGTTCTTGATAAATAGAATGACATCACGCATTGTAATCTCGGATTCATAATCAGGCGCTGCTGAGAATGTCAGGTCAATATATTCTCTATTCGCTTCAAGCCTGCGCAATTCAATTGAAGCAGCCAGTGTGAGACTGCTGCTGCTGAAATCAGCATTCTCGGGAAGCAGCGGCTTAAAGACATTCTCCAGTGAACTGACAGGGAAGAGTATCAATCCTTCATGGAGAAGCGGAGTATGGTTCATTTTAAGCACATTGCCCTTTGACCTGTAGAAAGGGCTCTTGAGAGACAGTATAACATAATTACGGTCTGTCTCTATTCTTAATTCTTCCTGAACCTTCTTGTAATGGACATCAGCGCCTGTAAGTGCAGTAAAAATACTGAGGTCTATGTAGTCAATATTATTCTGCCTGTAGATAATAAGTGAATCAGTGTTTGTATTGACAGTGCATGTATAGTACTGCTCTGCAGCAATGGGAAGAGTAAACAGTATCAGTACTAATAAACTAAAAAATATTCTTGCGTGAACGCGCCTGTTCTCTTTCAAAATCTCTCCTTTTTATGGATTCCCTTTTATCGTATTTGGTTTTGCCCTTCCCGAGTCCCAGAAGCATCTTGACAATATTCCTGTCATTGAAGTACAGTGCAAGGGGAACAAGGGTATAACCCCTCTCTTCAGTCTTCTTATAGAGTCTCTTTATCTGATGCTTGTGAAGCAGGAGTTTCCGTTTCCTGTTGGGATTATATTCCTCATCTGCTGAATGGGAGTATCTGTCTATTGTCATATTGTGTATCCATACCTCTCTTGTATGAGGATTGATGCGGGCATATGCCTCCTTGATTGAACATGCATGATTTCTGAGTGATTTCACCTCATTGCCGCTTAGAACAATGCCTGCTTCAAATTCATCCTCTATCTTAAAATCGTGATATGCTTTTTTATTCTTCTTTATCAGTTTCATTTTATCTTTATTATCTTATATCTTCTATTATTAATTTCAAGGAAATACAGGCCTGTGCCCAGATGACTTATATCAATTAATTTCTGCGTGATACTGCCGCTTGTGAGCATTCTGCCTGACGCATTGTATATACTGTACCGGCTCTCACCACTGCCTGCCAGTTCAATTGAGTATGAAACCAGGGAATTAACGGGTCTGAGGTCCGATTGGGGATTGTTTACAGAAATAAAATCAATCATCTCCTCATTACCATTATTGTCAAGAGCAATAACCTTATAATTGATTCTGCCTTCAATACCCTCAATATTGTCAGTGAATTCAACAGAATTATCTGCCTTGAGTGAACCTGCGAATTCATATCTCCTCTGGGATTTGGTCTTCCTGTAGAGCCGTATAATGGAGTATCTCTGTGGTGAAGTAATGGAAATATTAATGCGCACAGTATTATTATCCACCTCAAATGAAGAGAATGTCTGATTGATACCTGTATTGCCTGTACTGCCCACTGAGAGCCAGTATGTGGCATTGAGTATAAGGTATCTGGCTGCACCCTCTGTCCATCCGTCATACAGTGTATTGCCTGATTGCCCGGTTCCGTCATCAGCAGGTGAACTGTCTCCCATGCCTATGACCTTGCCTTTTCCCCTGCGCGCTGCAGTAAGCATGCTTCTTGTTGCATCACCGTCAACAGGGGCTATCTCATAGACATCCGGGTCACTGTTTGCAGGATTGGTTGTGCCTGCATGATAGTATAAAGCGGCATCAGCAGGGTCATTATTGCAGTCACCCCATGGACCGGTTACAATGGAATCAGTATCTGCCGGAATGTCGGTAAATGATGAAGATGTGGAACTGAGATTATTGTCTCCCTCACCAACCTGCTGGAAATGAATACCGAAACTGTCCGAGGGCAGGTCATCATATATCATCGGTGAATCCCAGCCATTGTTATTCCTGTCAGAACTGACATGGTCAGCGACCATGAAGAGTCCGCCTCCATTGCGGACAAAATCAAATATTGCCTGTTTCTCAGAGGCAGTGAAAGGGTTCTGGGGTTCGGGTATGATAAATACATCAAAGTATGACAGATCCAGTGAATCAGTAGATAATGTATCATAGGTTATGGTATTGCCCGGGGGCAGTGTCCAGCATTCATAACCGAAACTGTCCAGTTCAAATCCCCAGTATGAGATGCCGCCCAGCCAGTCCGACTCTGAGGATGGACTTTCAGGTGAGGGATGGGGATAATCGGTATCTATTATCCAGTCAGCTTCACCTGCTGTCTCTTCCTTTGTGAAGTCAAAGAGTACCTTCATGCCCGGAGCACTGGTAGTCCCTACAGTATAGTCAAATGTATCTGAGTATGCTGAAGCAGATGAATCATCCACTGCCTTTATATAATAGTCAACTATATCATTGCTGTTATAACCCGGTATTGTGTAGTAATATGTATTGCCGCTTATAGAATCACTCGGCAGAGGGCTGTCCGCACCGTAATTGACTGCATAGAATAATGTGTCAGCCATTATGCCAGTATCATCCGTAATATCAATATTGACAATTACTGTCTCGGACTGCTGGGGATATGCCGGTATGCGGT
>JAXHVG010000204.1:0-2151 GCA_034189245.1 Caldifarciminota bacterium | reverse complement strand
TATCTTAGCTGTTGCCTGTTTCCTCCTTGCACTGCTGTCAAAGGAAACAGCTGTAATTCTCCCAGTTGTTTTCCTGCTCTATGACATTGTATTCGGCAAAGAGAAGAATAAGAAGGCATACTCGGTTTACGGGGGCATAATACTTGCGGGGATTATCGGCGTAATGTTTTTCACTGAGAAACTCGGGTTCTTCATGCCTGCAATGGGGGGAATGGACGAATTCCTTGAAAAGAACAGATTGTTCAGGGATATCAGCTACAGCAGAATAATCCTGATGCAGCCGCGCATATTCATCACATATATAGCCCATCTCCTGATTCCTGTAAACCTCAATCTTGACTATTACCTGCAGGTTAATAGACCTGTTGTCTATGAGTTGGTATTTTTCTTGCTGACAGGGCTTTACTTCTATCTGATGTATTATTTCAGGAAAAACAGGTATATACTCTTCGGCCTGATATTCTTCCTCATTAATTACCTGCCCATATCCAATATTATACCTGTACTGAATCTTGTTTCAGACAGGTATCTGTTCTTTCCTTCAATAGCGCTTTTCTTTGTAATGTATCCATTGTATAAGAGATTTAAATTGTCCCGATATATTTTTATTGTGTATGCTGTTTTTCTTTTTATTGTAACAATGAGCCTCATACCCAAATACAGGTCAGAGCTGGCTCTATGGTCTTATGTAACTGAGAAGAACCCCATGTCAGCCATAGGGCATAATAATCTTGCACTGCACTATCTGTCAAACAATAATATGAGTAGTGCTCAGAGGCATTTGGAGAAAGCATATTCAATAGACAGCACCTATGCTGAGTCAGGTGTCAATCTCGCAGTTGTCTATGCAAGGCAGGGCAGAACCCAAAGGGCAATAGATATGCTTGAAGGTATTGTCAGGGAGCAGGATTATCATATCAAGGCACTCTACAATCTCAGTCTTCTCTATGTACGCGCCGGGCAGTTTGCTGAAGCAGAGAAGACACTCAAGAGAATAATAGAGGTATCCCCGACCTCACAGCAGCCGTACAATAATCTCGGGACACTGTATTTCAGAAGGGGACTGGAGCTTGAGGCAATGATAAGTCCCTCCATTGCAATTTTCTGCTATCCCCTGACAGGACTGATAATGGACCTTACAATGGAGAATTATATGCTTGCAGACAGTGTATTTGGTGAAGGGGACGCAGAAAAAATGAGCAAAATCAAAAGAAATAGGGAAATTGTGAAGAAGAAATTAATGGAGAGCAGATAGCCCCCCATTAATCATAAAATTCTATCTTACCAGGAATAGGGAGATGTCTTTGGTTGTTTCCTTGCCGTAACCATATCCATCCTCAGCAGTAAAATACACCCGCATCTCAATTTCTTCCCAACTATTATTTGTAAATTGATCACATACATCCTGCGGGACAAGTATGTCCCATGCGTATAAATGTACAAATGCTGAGTCACCCAATGCTTCCATAGAATCAGTCATCGCAGGGATCTGTACTGACATTTCTGTACCATCTCCAACCCAGGAACCTATCTGCGAGGTATTATGATAATACTCAACAGAGAAACCATTAATCACAATGGGCATGGGGGAATTGTTCACAATTCTTATTGTGTCAATTCGAACTGTTGATTCTACAGAGGGCATTGATGTACCTAATCTATTGTAGAATGTTATATCAAAATCCGGATTGGGGGTCATTATGGCACAACTCACAGCTATCATTATCACAATAAAACCAAATAAAATTAACATATTTCTTCGCATTAAAAAACCTCCTATTTAATAGTAATTGTATTATAAAATATATTATATGTCAATATCATTCTACCTGAATTTTTCAATAACATACTCTTGACAAAAAAAGGCAAGTATGTATTATTATATCTCTAATGCCGGGATAGCTCAGACGGTAGAGCAACGGACTGAAAATCCGTGTGTCCGCAGTTCAATTCTGCGTCCCGGCACCATATTAAAATGCCGGGGTGGCGGAACTGGTAGACGCGCACGGTTGAGGGCCGTGTGGGATTTTCCTGTAAGGGTTCGACTCCCTTCCCCGGCATATTTCTATTCAAAGAGGGAGTCGGTTTTGCGCAGCAAAAATAACTGCCAGGTTAAAACCCGTAAAGGGTTTGTCGGCTTCAGCACTTCCA
>JAXHVG010000203.1:0-6695 GCA_034189245.1 Caldifarciminota bacterium | reverse complement strand
GCAACATTCTATACAGGGAAACTGCCGCAATCAGTGATGGATGAGGTCATGGCATTGCCCTATCACATATATGCACTGATGACAGAGGGTACTGCACCTGACAAGCAGGTACCTATTGCATACGGAACAGCTGTGATTCTCCTGCTGCTTGTACTGGGAATCAATGCTGCGGCAATTATTATAAGATACAGAATGAGGAGGACAAAGCAATGGTAGATAAAGTTTGCAGTGAATACTGCATAAGCACGGATAAACTGAATCTATGGTTTGGTGACAATCATATACTCAAGGATATATCATTCAATGTGCCGAGCCGGAAGGTCAATGCAATAATAGGTCCTTCAGGATGCGGGAAATCAACATTGCTGAGATGCTTCAACAGAATGAATGACCTCAGTGGTGCGAGGATTGAGGGTGATATATATCTTGACGGTAAGGATATATACAGGGAAAAGATTGATGTCTATGATCTGAGGATGCGTGTTGGAATGGTCTTTCAAAAACCCAATCCATTCCCCAAGTCCATTTATGAGAATGTTGCTTTCGGTCTGAGGATAAAGGGCATTGGCAACAAACATAAGATCAATGAGAAGGTTGAAAAGAGTCTGAAGGATGTATGGCTCTGGAATGAAGTCAAGGATAGGCTCTATGACTCTGCATTTGAACTATCAGGCGGCCAGCAGCAGCGTCTCTGCATTGCCAGGGCAATGGCAACAGATCCTGAGATTGTGCTACTTGATGAACCCACATCAGCACTTGATCCCAAATCAACAGGCAAGATAGAAGAACTTGTCGTGGAGCTGAAGAACAATGTCACACTGCTCATAGTAACGCATAATATTGCACAGGCCGGAAGAATATCGGATTACACAACATTCCTCTATATTGGTGAACTGATTGAATTCGGTGAAACCAAGAAGGTGTTCACAGTGCCTGAAGACAAAAGAACAGAACAGTATTTAACAGGGCAATTCGGATGACAATGAACATATCATGCTCTTTCTCCAGAGAGAAGGGGCTGCTGTCTGCAGCCCTTTCCTTATTGAAATCATGTAATATCTCCCTTAGAATAAGGTAAAAGGAGGAGAGATGAAAATAATGCACATATCCGATATACATAAAACAGGCAGTTTCTTTGTCAAGGAGTGGGGTGACAAGATAAAGCAATGCATAGAGGATGAGTCACCTGAGCTGGTGATTGTAACAGGAGATATTACAGACAATGGTTATCTCTATGAGTATGAGGAAGCTAAAAACTTCCTTGATGGCCTCAATGCGGACAATATGCTTGTTGTGCCCGGCAATCATGATTCGCGGAATGGCGGTTATCTGATATTTGAGGAATTCTTCAAGACACGGTACCCGCTCTTTGAGAATGAACAGGTTATTGTCCTGGGCATTGATTCATCGGAGCCTGATCTGGATGATGGTCATATCGGAAGGGCGAATTATAAGTATATTGAGGATAAACTCAGGGATAATGAAGACAAGATAAAGATCATTGCACTCCATCATCATCTCATACCGATACCCGGAACAGGCAGGGAGCGTCATATTCCTGTTGACAGCGGTGATTTCCTCAAATTGATAAAGGAAATGCAAATAGATTTTGTACTGTCCGGCCATAAGCATTATCCGTGGATATGGCGACTGGAAAACACATATTTTATTACTGCCGGGACTGCTGCTACAAAGCGTCTGAAGGGCAGGAGTTTCCCCTCTTATAATATGCTTGAAATCAGAGAAAAGAGAATTGAGATAAATGAGATTAATGTTATTACCAGTGAAACAAAATTAACACTCAGTAAGGAATGGAATGGAGGCAAAGATGCTCAGTAATAGAATTGATGAACTTAAGAAGAGCCTTGTGGAATATACATCACATATTGAAAATATGATATCTCTAAGTATAAAGGGTCTGCTCAAGAAGAATGGTGATGTGCTGGACAGAATACTTGATATGGAGGATGCTGCCAATAGGTATGAAATGGATATTGAAGATGACTGTATCACAATTATTGCCCAATTCCAGCCAATGGCAAAAGACCTCAGGTCAATTCTGACAATACTGAAGATGAGCAATGATCTGGAGAGAATGGGGGATCATGCAGTTAATCTCTCACAGCATTCCTCATACATAATAGAGAAGGAGCAGATCAAACCATTTGTTGATCTGCCCCGTATGGCTGATCTGACCATAAATATGGTCAAGAACAGCATCAATTCATTTCTCAAGGAGAATGCTGCGCTTGCTGAAGATGTGCTGAAGGCGGACAATGCTGTAGATGACCTGCGGGACAGTATTGTGAGGGAGCTCATTGCATGCATGATAGACGATTCACGAACAGTTGAAAGGGCTCTGCGCCTGATTGAAATAGCGCGTAATCTGGAGCGTATTGCTGATCTTGCAACTAATATTGCAGAGGATACCATATATGTTGTCCGGGGTAAAAACGTCAAACATAATGTTGATAAATAGGAAAAGAAGAGTAAACCATATTAAGTTGATAGATTTAATATAGAAAGAGATCAATGAAATTATCCAAGAAGGGTGAATATTCCTTAATGGCAATAATAGTGCTGTTAATGCACTATGGCAAAGACACATTGCAGACAAAGGAAATTGCTGAGCAGGAGAATATCCCGGTGAAATTCCTTGAACAGATTCTCCTGAACTGAAGATGGCGGGCATACAGGAGAGCAAAAGGGGGTCAAGGGAGGATACAAAATGAGGTTCTTCTCCAAAAGAGTTGATTGATTTGCCTTGAAATATTTGTTTTGCCTTTGATTCAAAATATTGCGTATCTCGTCCCCATTTATGATTTTTTTATTTGTCGCTCATGCCTTCTCCGGATTCTTTTCATTAACTTGACAGTCTTTAATTCATTTATTTTGTATCTCTATTTACCAACTCTTTCGGAGAAGAACCGAAATTATAGAGTTTAAACAAGGAGGCGATTTTGGAAATTACTGTACTTATCTTTAATGATGCTCGCATTCATATGCGAATTCATAGATTCCTCAGTCAGTATGGGATACGGCACCATACTCTCACCTGTGCTCATTATACTGGGATTCAACCCGCTTGTTGCAATACCTGCAGTGCTTCTCTCAGGCAATAGGGGGGGCACTGCATCTGTTTTCCATCATCAATAGGGGTTCAAGGGATTTGAAGATCGTTATGATAATATCATGAGCAGGCATATTGGCAACAATTATTGCTGCAATGATATCAATAAATATCCCCAAGATAATACTCAAGTCATACATTGGTATAATGGTACTTGTTATGGGAATTATTATTCTTATCATTAAGAAATTCACTTTCTCCCGGAAGAAGATCATTGGACTGGGTGTAATCAGTTCATTCAATAAGTGAATGTCAGGGGGCGGATTTGCCCCGATTGTCACAGGCAGGTCCTATCAGGCCAGAAGCATAACAATGCAATAGGTGCAACAACATTTGCAGAGGCCCGATATGCATCACTGCATTCTTTGCCTATCTGATTTGCAGAACAGTCACAGAACCCCAGACAGATATACGGCATATGCCTTTCAGGGAATTTACCACAGTGATGTTGTCGCAAAAGAAGTTTCAGCGGGAACTCATTTTAGCATTAATTCTCGGGTCCATACTTGGGCTCCATTCGGTGCATTTACAACAAGAAAACTGCCTGAGAGAAAGATGCATATCATATTCGGCATACTGGTATCTGTTCTGGTAGTATGGACACTGATAAAAATAATTATTGCTTAACTGTTCACTGAACAATCAATGAAGATGCTTGTCAGAGGGAGTGTACTCCTTGCTTGAGAGTTTTTTGTTCTTATATGCATCAATGATCTCTTCAACAGTACCATCAACACCGCGTATGACTTCAATGCCCATCTGCTGGAAATATGCAATAGCCCGTGCACCTACACCCCTGACAATCAGTTTGTCAACATTCTTCTGGGAGAGATATCTGGGCACATCCCCGGGTTTGTGGGATTCAAGAGGATTTTCCTCTACCTCAATGACATGCCTGCCATTATCATCAATCTCTATAAAGGCGAAATAGGGTGTTCTGCCGAAATGTTCGCTGATTGTTGATTCATGTCCTTGATTTTGGGCAACAGGAATTGATATCTTCATTCTTCCTCCTTAAGTTAGTGCTATACAAATAGAATAATTCATTAAAACACAATGTCAAGAATCAATATCTACTAATTTTCTAAATGCATTAAAGATGAAGCTTATAAGCACTACTTTCATTATATCCCCGGGTATAAACGGCATCACCCCCATATTGAAAAGTATTTGAATGTCGCGTATGCCTGTGACTAAACCGAGCTGAACAATTCCCGGTATGTAGATAAGGAATATCGCTGCCGTAAAGAGCAATGCGGATAGTGTAAGTGAGGATTCAGAGATATTCAGCCTGCTCAATCCGCCTGCAATGAATGCTGTGAGGAGGAATCCTATTATATAGCCTCCTGTTGGAGACAGTAAGGTTAAACCCCCGGCAAATCCTGCACCAGTGAGACCCAAAACAATAAAAATCATCTGTGATAATGCACCGAAATAAGAACCGAGGAATAATCCTGCACCAATGACAAAGAATGTCTGTAATGTTATAGGCACAGGGGAAAAGGGCAGGGTAATAATAAATCTTGATGAAAGTCCTGTAATTATTCCGAATGCAAGTGATAAGGACAGTTTCTGCAGTCTGCTTGCAGTCAGAGAGGGTTTCAGGGCGACAATATTTCTCATAAAAATTCCTTTTCCCCTACTTTTCTATCATATAAAACCCCAATAGTCATTTCATTTTATTTAAGGGACGGAGGTTGAATCTATCAAAGGAATTAAGATGGGAGGATATCTCAAGCAATAGATGGATTTATCTTGATAAGATTCTTCTGCAAGAAAAATAAAAAGCCGATAGCAATATTTGACAGCCATTTAAAAAAGCCAAAATAGACGTTTGAGTGTTTTAGATATTGGGTTGTTTAAATTCAATAATATGTAAAAGGATTTTTGAATCTTGTAAAAAGTTATAAAATAAAAACAAAAGACCGTATATTGCGCTTTTATTCTTGAATAAAAACTATTATACTTAACTTTTTGAAAAAGGAAAAACATACTAACAAGATAGATAAATGATGATAAGTTTAATTAATATATTACTTACATAGGATATCAGTTATATTGAAAAATATCTTTGATATCTTCAACCTCCGTCCCTTCATGTCAGTCAATTACAATAAATTTCATGAATTTATTGTTGTGGAGGATGAAAATGATGCCGGTTCGGTGCTGATGAGAATGTGCGAGCCTCACCGTCAATACATCAATCGCTTTGCTCAAAGCTTTTTTATTAAGAAAACAAACAATACATAATAGTTATATTCAGCGACTTTTTCTTATGAGGAAAGACGGTAGAATTATCCGGAGCATATAATAGCAGGATACGTTCTCTTTACAAATACACTCAAAAAGTTTATATTGAAGATATGAAAATAATAGACAGGATGATTATCAGGGAGTTTATTCCCAATTTCCTCACTGCCCAGCTTATACTTGTCTTTGTGCTGATAATTAACCGTATATTTGAACTGGCGAATCTCCTCATAGGCAAGGGTGTGCCCTTCAGTGCTGTATTCAATCTATTCATCAATACACTCCCCTTTATCATTTTCCTCACAATTCCCATGGCAGTACTGGTTGCTGCAATAATGACATTCGGCAGACTGAGCAGTGATTTTGAACTCACTGCAATGCAGGCATGCGGTCTGGACATTGGTGTATTTATCAGGAATATTCTGCTTTTCTCAGTAGTTCTTTTTATTACAGCATATATCTTTTCCGATTTCATTGTGCCTGACTCCAATCACAGGGTGAAGATACTGCTATCCAATATATCCCGCATGAGACCGTCTGTGACAATTGAGGAAGGTGTTGTAAAAAAGGGTTATGAGAATGATGTAAGATTCTTCTTTCAGGAAATAGACAATGACGGTAATTTCCATCAAGGGAGGATATTCAAGAGGGAACAGACAGTTTCAGCTTCCTCAGGGAAAATCTATCCTGCAGAGAGGAATAAGAATATTGTATATTTGAAAGACGGGAGGATAGTTGAAAATCAGGGCGAGAGGGTCAATATTATTGACTTCAGGGAGATGTACAGTGACATAAAGGTCTCGGAGGATGTTGAACAGGGCAGCAATATAGGAAGAGGCGACAGGGAGATGACCACTATGATGCTCGCCCGCCAGATTGGCAGGATATATGCCCGTGATCCGGACATGACCCGGTCCCAGAAGAGACGGGTTTACAGATATCTTGTTGAAATACACAAGAAATTCTCCATTTCATTCGGTGTATTCGGATTTATTGTACTGGGCAGTATTCTCGGGGTAATGCTGAGGAAATCCGGAATGGGTGTGGGATTCGGTCTCTCAGCAGCACTCTTTGTCCTCTACTATATAATGATAGTTGTAGGGGAGCAATTGTCCGATAAGGGCATTGTCCATCCCTCCATTACAATGTGGTTTCCTAATATACTGACACTGATACTCAGCGGTCTGCTGATATATTTTTACATATACAGAATGCCGCCTGTATGGCTTGAAAAAATACTGAATCTCTTTTCGGAGGATAAACATTGAAGATACTGGACAGGTATATAATAAGACAGTTCCTTCTCTTTCTTATT
>JAXHVG010000202.1:0-2521 GCA_034189245.1 Caldifarciminota bacterium | reverse complement strand
GGGCGGTTCGCGAACCGCCCGATAGGAGTGAAAGCCAATAGAGAGATTGCCACGTCGCCCTGCTCCCCGCAATGACCGTTTTTCTTGTCATTCCGAACGAAGTGAAGCAATCTCCTTATACGCCCCCGGCTTCCGTCGTTGTACTTTGTACGTTTTCCTTTGTACGCGAGGGAGCTTGCTCCCGATTATTTTTACCTTTATTCCTTTAACTTCTTTACCTATTCGTTCTAATCGGTCTACACGCTCTAACCATTCTTTATATGCACAACGCATCACGCATTACGCCTTACGATTCAGTCATTCCGAACAAAGTGAAGGAATCTCCTTACTGCTATGCATCCCTTCTTTTACCTTTTACCTTGTAGCTTTTATCTTTTTTCCGAACCACACGAGTCACACGTGTCACACGATACTTGGCTTGCTATTCTGTGTTTTATTCTATTCCTGCTTTTTTCTTTGCTTCCTCAATAATCTGCATATTCTTTCTTATTCTCTCAGCATTCTCTGACTGAAGCTCTTTCTCTGTCTCCTCTATTGTCTTATTCAGCTGTTTCATCTGATTGAGGTATTTATCCTTTTCCTCTTCAGAGAGTTTTTCCACATCTACCTGTTCCTCTGCATTCTTCTTGCCCTCTTTCATGGAATTAAGAATATCCTCCTGCATGATAAGTCCCTGTCCCTCTGCCTGGGCAGTAAGGAGCAGTGCAGATGTCTGTGAGTATTTCTCAAATGTGAGTTCTGTCTCGCGCTCAATAATGTCCTTGAGATTGAGACCCTCTGTGCCTGCCTGGATAGCAGCTGTTGTTGCAGAATAGAAATCAATGTCAGGATATTTTTGTGTTGCCTTCTTCAATTCATTGAAATAAACAAAAACATCGTCGTCATTGAGCACGGGCTTTTCAATATCTTCTGCATTCATTCCCTTCACTGCATCAGCGCCCTCTTTGACATTCTCGGCAGCACTCTTCAATTTTCCGGATTCACCTACAGCTTTACTAACTTCCTTGCCTGCCTCTTTTATCTCATTGACAGAATCACATGAGACAACTGCAAAAAGAACAATAAGAAAGATTACTACTATGCGTTTCATAAAACCTCCATTTCTTTTTACTATATGATTGATTTAGCGTAATGTCAAGTTTTGCCGTCCATTAAAATTCGCTATTTCCGATTCGCGAATCGCGATTCGCGAATTATGAAATTTCTCCCCTTTGATTTTCTGGGGATTTATTGTATTATTACATAAACAAAGGAGATGATATGAAGAAAATAATTGTGGGAATGTTTATACTGCTTAGTATTGCTCTTATTGCTGATGAGAGCTGTAATGACTGCGGCGACTGCAAGGCAGATAATATTGATCCGTATAACAGGGCTTACATAGAAGCATTGAGTGAAGACACTGAGGAGTATTCCGGGAAGGCAAATGAATATTACAGGGAAGACCAATTTGAAAAAGCTGCAAAATATTATCTGCTCTATATTATGCGCAATGCGCAGGATGCCAATAGCATATATAATCTTGCATGCTGCTACGGGCTTCTGAATAAACCCGAATTGGCAGCAGACTATCTGGCGGTTGCATATGACAAGGGATTCAAGAATATCGGATTTACTGAACATGACGGTGATTTTGACAAGGTAAGGGATAATAAATATTTCAGCAGTAAACTGGATTCATTGAAGAATGAATACAAGAAACTTGATACCAAAGAGAGCAATTATTACAGTGCAGAGGTATTCCTGCCGGGCCTTTTCTATGAACCTGAGGATGAATCAAAAAATCTATTTATATGCCTGCACGGATACGGCTCCAATTACAGAAAATTTGCTACACTGAAGGAGCATTTCAAGAATGATTATGTGCTGTTTCTCTCTGCCCCGTATCCTGCAATGATTATAAATAATGAGATGGGGTTCAGCTGGGAGCTTGCTGAAGAAACAGGACTGACAGACCTCTCTGCATTGAAAACAGCAGAGTATATTGCGCAGGCTGCCATTGGTATAAAAGAGAGATATGATATCAAGAATGTCTATGTAATGGGCTTTTCACAGGGCGGACATCTTGCCTATGTAACAGGTCTTAAAAATCCCGGGGTATTTGACGGTATAATAGCACTGGGCACATGGCTGGATAATGAACTGATAGGTGAAGAAACAGTAAATAATGCCAATGATGTAAATGTCTTCATAGGACATGGAAAAACTGACAGAAGCGTAGATCCTGAAGCAGGCAAGGATGCCCGCGAGTATCTTGAAAACAGTGGGTTCAATGTCAAAATGAAGATGTTTGAAGGTGCTCATAAGGTTGATATAGAGACACTTGAAGAGGCAGTGGAGTGGGTGAAGGAGCAGGGGGGTGCATAAGAGACTCAAGACACAGGACACAAGACACAGGACACAAGTCTATAAAGCAGGTATGAATAGATAAAGATATGATAAAGGGGGAATTATGAAGAAGAAAATTGATGATTTATCAATTTATTCAAAATTGAGAGAATTGATTAAAGACATTTACCAG
>JAXHVG010000201.1:0-12714 GCA_034189245.1 Caldifarciminota bacterium | reverse complement strand
TCTGTACGCATTCCCGAGAGAGTCGGCATCAAACTGGCAGGCGCCAATCTGGAATTTTATCTGGATGATGCATCAGTAACATATCCGCCTGCAGATTTACCCGGCTACTATTTCCCGACAGGCGGTGTAACAGCTACACCCTACGTACCGCTTGAAGTATTCTGCAACAATCCTGCCGGATGGACACTCACAGTAATGGCCAGTGGTGATTTTGATGCTTCACTGCCTATTACGCAGCTCTTCTATGCACCGGATGGTGAGGCCCTGACAGCTGACGGTTCTGCAGCAGGCGGCAACTGGACAGCATTCTCTACAGCTTCAGCAACAGTTGCGTCCAGTGCAGTAAAGACAACCGGCTGGGAGAACCATGACCAGGATTATGAACTGCAGATTACGGGTAATGAATCCCTGATAGACCCTGCTTCAGTTGTGACAATAACCTATACAATCACTTCACCGTAACACCTGCTGAAGGATTATTGCGGGGAGGCAGATGAAACATGCAGTAATGTGTTTGACATTAATGGTATGTATTATACTGTTTGGTCAGACAGGATTCACTGTTGCTCCTCCCCGCTATGAACTCCTTGAAAAACCAGGCAATAATAAGACAGTAATCTTCACTGTTGAGAATAAATCAGACAATTCCCTTCATATCAGGGTCTCACTCTCTGACTGGTCAATGGATTCCACCGGAGAGGTGGTATTCCACCCATCAGGCACTTTCAGTAATTCCTCATCAGAATGGGTCTATATCAATCCCATGGAATTTGATATTGACGGCAATGCATCCAGGGATATACGCATCACACTCTCTGTACCTGAGGATGTGTTCGGTGAATACAGATCAATGGTGATGTTTAAGTCAACACCATCTGTCAATAATCCCGGTGATATGGTGCAGTTCTCAACCCGCATAGGCGCTGCTCTATATACACAGATTGTCGGTACAGTGTCCCTCAATGGCTCCATTGAGGATATTGTATTCAATAATGCCAGCCAGTTTATCAATGTGAAATATCTCAATACAGGCAATGCCCATCACAGGGCTGATATCAAAATTATCATCAAGAACAGTGACGGGAATGTGATATATGAAGACGGGCTCTCCCGGCAGCTTGCTCTCCCTTCACTGGAGAGGGTGTTTATTTTCAAACCGGAGACATATTTCAAGGAAGGTGATTACAGGATTGAAGTGCTTATTGATTATGGCGGCAATGAGATGCTCAGGGGAATCAAAAACATTACAGTGTATCAATGAAGATAAATTGCATTGTACTGTCAATTCTTCTAATTGTCTCAATTTCTCTGATTGCTGATAATGATTTCTATCATTTTTCCGTAAGAGAACATCTCACTAATTACAATGACCCTTCACTGCCGTCAATGGATCTGATTCTCAAGTCCGTCAAACCTGCCGGTTCAGTCAATTTCTTTGTTTCCCTCTATAACCTTGAACCATTCAATTTTCATCTGAAGATTGATTCATTGAGGACCGGACGGTTTTCACACAGATTCTTCTTTGGAGACAGACAGTACAGATTATTTGATTATGCCAAACTGAGGATATTTGAATACTCAATGCAGTACCGCAATCTGGTTCTTGGACTTCTCGGAGGACAGAGCAGGGATATGGTTTCAGTCAATTTCCCCTCTTATAATCACAATAGAGGAGTATTCGCCTCATTTCTGACCTATAATTTCTCCAATTATGATTCAACTACAATCTACGGATTCAAGAGATACGATGATGATTACTACAATGAGTTTACTGATAAGACAGTACTGGGTATTGCCCATAATTCCATTATAGGCAGTATGCTTGATCTGAATCTCAATATCAGGCAGAGTTTATACTCATCATCCAATATCAATAGAAGAAGGACAGCAGGTAATTACAATGCAGTATTCTCAGTGAGAAAATTCAGTCTGGGACTATCCGGCAGATTCATACCCGAGGATTATATCAGTCCCGCTAATCTGCTCTACACTTCCGGCTCAATATCCAACAGATTATTCATATCACTCAGGGCAATTGATGCACTGTCACTGTACGGATTTTATTCCAATACATCATTCTCCCCCAATGATTCACTCTCATACAATTCCTATGGATTCAATACAGGCATCAATATACCTGTACTGCCTTCAATAAGCGGGCAGTTCAGAATTTCTCAATATAGTACCGGCAGTGCATTACGGAACAGACTCTGGCGAATAATTGCTTACAAGAGGATTTCACCATTGACATTTCAGATAGGTTATTCCGACTTCTTGTCCGATATTTCAAGGAGTGAATTGAAATCCAAGATCACATACAATCTGGGGGATGGTGCAATACTCAGCTTAGATGCGGAAAATCTCCATTCAGAGGGCAATAATGACCAGCGTATAGCAGCCTCAATTGCATGGAGTCCTACATCTGTCTGGACAACACAGATAGGTGCGGATTATAATAACAGGGAGAATCTGTCATATATCGGTGAATATATGACAAATACATTCAATCTGGGCAATACTGTGCTTTCATCCAATACATCGCTTGTTTTCAGGGAATCATTCTTCTTCCGTTTCAATGTCAATCTTTCCACAAGGGGGAGAATAACAGATTTCCATTTCTCAGGCCTTAAAGGCAGGGTGTTCTATGACAAAAACTCCAATGGCAGATATGATGAGGGTGAGCCGCCGCTTCAGGGTGCAGCAGTTCTGCTCAATGATTCAATTGAGGTGAAGACAGATGCCAATGGCGGTTATTCATTCTACTTCATGAAACCCGGTGAGTACGAGCTCCGGCTGGAAACAGCCAAACTGCCTGCCTATTTTGATGTCAAATCAGTCAATCTTGAGCTGAAGAATCTCAGGACAATGGAATTTGACATACCAGTTATAAAGATGAGTTCCATAAACGGCTATGTGTTTGAGGATTATAATTCCAATGGCATCAGAGAACCTGAAGAACCGGGTATACCGAGGATCTATGTCAAATTGAGGAATACTGACAGATATACCTATACGGATAATAATGGTTATTATATATTCTCCAATCTGGCTCCGGGCAATTATATTGTTGAAATACCCCGACTTCCGGAGGGATATCAGTTCTCCATACCTGGAATTATCAACTATGTCTCGGTAAAGGATATAAAAGCTGATTATACAGTGGACTTCGGCATGACAAAGAAATCAAAACCTGTCAGGGAAAAGGTCTTTTAATGCTCTTTGCCTCTCTGCAAGAATATCATTCTCATTATAGACAGTAATACTGCCATTTGATTTAAGCGGTATGCCTTTTGCAAAGACCCATTTAATATCTCCGGGATATGAGGAGTATATTATTGATGCAAAGGGATTGGCTCTCATATCGGACAGGTGGAGTCCTGTCATATCCATCATCAGGACATCAGCCCCATATCCCTCCTCAATAAGCCCTACTGACTCAAGCCCCAGTGCCTTGGCTCCATTGACTGTTGCCATCTTGAATATCTTACGCGCATTCATCTTATAGGGTCCGTATCTCACCTTCTGCAGCAGACCCGCCAGACGCATCTCCATAATCTGTGAATTATTATTATTACAAGGGGCACCGTCAGAACCAAGTCCTGTATTTATTCCCATACCCGTCATTTTATCAATCTCTGCAATACCTGAACCGAGTTTCATATTGGCTGACGGACAATGGACAATATTGGTGTGCGTGTCCCTCAGGATTTCCTGCTCCTTCTCAGTAATATGGATAACATGGGCAATCACTGTATTGGGACCGAGAACACCCATTTCCTGCATTGCCTCAATATTACCCATTCCATACAGCTCTCTGGAGAATTCAACCTCCCTGGCTGTCTCCGATGCATGGGTATGTATTATCAGATTATATTCCTCAGATAATTTTCTTATCTCATCAGCACCTTCACGCGTAATACCGGGAAGAAAACGCGGGCATAATACATACTCTGCATGATTGTAATCCCTGCTCATCGCTGCCATATCCCCGGAGTATTTTGAGTAATCATTGAGATCATTGTAAAAATCGCCTATCTTTCTGTCCATAAGCACATTACCCGTAAATCCCGTAATACCGCTTCGTTCAATCTCCTCAAATAGGACATCCTGATTATCAAATGTACCCATATCAAGGAATGCAGTTGTCCCGCTGCTTATCATCTCAAACAATGCACTCCTCGCTGATACTGCCAAATGGTTTCTTGTCAGGTTCATCTCATAGGGCAGTATATGTTTTTCCAGCCAGTCAAAGAGAGGCATATCCTCTGCCATACCCTTGTAGAGATGCTGGCAGAGATGCACATGAAGCTGGATAAATCCGGGCATAAGGACCATGCCCCTGCCGTCAATATCCTTATAATCCCCTTTGTCCCCTGTAAAAGAAATAGTTCTGTCTATATATATGTCAGCAGGACCCATCAGGGAATCATACCTGCTGTCAATATAGTATATACCTCTTATACGATATCTATTCAATGTTATACTCCTTTATCTTATCCAGTAAAGACCTGTAGGATATTTTCAGAATCTTTGCAGCCTTTGTTTTATTTCCATCAGTAATCTTCAATGTCTTGACAATTTCCTCCCTTTCTGTCCTGCTCTTTATCCTGGTGACCTTCTCCTTCAGACCACTGATCCCTGTATCCCTTTCCTGAAGGGACTCTATTATACCGGAATTACCTGTTAATGCATATCTCTTCAGAATATTCTGCAGTTCCCTGACATTGCCGGGCCAGTCATAGTATTTCAATTTATCCAGCAGCCAATCAGGCAGTGATGCATTGAGTTTGTTCAGTACATTCCCCGCAATGGGAATAATATCCTCACGCCTCTCCCTCAATGGTTCAATGAATATGGGATATACATTGAGCCTGTAGTAAAGATCTTTTCTGAACTGATTTGATTCAACCAGCCCCTCTATATTCTCATTTAATGACGATATGATTCTCACATCAATCAATTTGGTCTTTCCTGAACCCACCGGCATGATTTCCTTTCTGTCAATGAAGCGCAGTATCTTTGCCTGCTTTTCCAGATTGATGCTCTCCAAACCAGTAAGCAGCACAGTGCCTCCTTCAGATCCTTCAATCCTCCCCTTTCTCGCCCTGTCTGCTCCTGAGTATGCTCCTCTCACACAGCCGAATAATTCACTCTCAAAGAGACTGTCCGTCAGTGTGGCAAAATCAATAATGGTGAACTTATCCCTTGAGGAGAGTGAATGTATTGTTCTTGCAGTAAGCTCCCTGCCTGTTCCCGGCTCACCGCGTATCATGACATTGACATCAGTATCAGCAGTATCCTTTATCTGCATTCTCACTCTACTCATATTCTCTGAATTACCTGCAATAATATCATCTATGTTTTCACGCCTCTGCAGTCCGTGAATAATGCGGTGTATCTTCCTGACAAGTTCAGTGTATTCAATGGGCTTTGTCCAGAAATCCGATGCACCCCGCTTCACTGCATCTATTGCTGTCGGGATATCGCCGTGACCTGTAAGCATGATAATCCTTGAACCGGGATGCAGCTTCCTTACACTTTCAATAAGATCCAGACCGGAACCATCCGGCAGTTTAATATCCAGAATAACAATATCATGGTAGGACTGCA
Organism: Caldifarciminota bacterium; assembly: GCA_034189245.1. Lineage (GTDB taxonomy): Bacteria > Hydrothermota > 32-111 > 32-111 > 32-111 > JAXHVG01. Next base: position 7,104 of record JAXHVG010000201.1, on the reverse strand, counting down.
GTCCTGACTCCGCCTCTTTGACTGTTCCTGTTTCATCTATATCAGCAAATTCCGAGAGGGCTTCCCTCAGAAACAGCCGGAATGATATATTGTCCTCTACAAGCAGAATGGAAGGCCTATTCATATGTATCAAACCTTATTGTAATCTTGCTGCCTTGCTCTGTATTACTCAATTCAATTTGATGGTCAAGTATTGAAGAGAATTTCATAATAGTGGGGATTCCCAGTCCGAATCCCTCAGCATGCTCCGGTTTCGGTTTATGGGGCTCTTCAATGACAGACCGGGGGAAACCCGGTCCCCTGTCTGTAATCTGCAGTTTGATGTATTGAGGAAGCCGCGACAAAGAAATATCTATCTCATTACTGTCAGCATATGTCTTTATATTATCAAATATATTACCCAGAATTTCCCCCAGAAGCACCTTGTCTGTCTTGACATATACATCTCCGGGAATATCCGAGAATGATTTCAAGTCATAATAATTGAGCATCTCCGCTATTGCATTTGAAAGATTGACCCTGCTCTTTTCAATATGCGGTGCACGTGTGAATCTTATGAATCTCTCAGTGAATTCCTCAAGCCGGGAGATTTCATCCTTTAATGCCGGGAGCACATTTTCTGTTCCCTTCTTATCCATAATTGCAGTGAGTCCCTTTATTGAAGCAATATAATTATTCATCTGATGAGCTATGCCTGCAGACATCTCACCCAATTGCAGAATGCCCTCCATTTGAATCATCTGCTCCTTCATATCCGCAATCTTCTGCTTCATTCTCCCCGCATCACTCCTCTGCATCCTGTTCAATTCAATAAGCTCCTCAACAGAGTCACCGAAGACCCCAACAATATCATCTGTATTATCACTGTCAATATCTATATTGAGTTTCTCTGCTGTTTCTGCTATTGTCCTCAGCGGACCTTCCATTGATTTTATGAGGAATAATCCTATTATTACAATGAGCATAATAAGCAGGAATTTAACATAGAAATACAATCTTATCCTGCTTGTTAAAAGCCTGAAATCCGTGTGGAACAATACTGCATATATAAGTGCATTGGTACTGTCAATATCAATCCTGCCTGTGTACATATCGTAATTACCGTAATACACCCTCCGGGCAATATTGTCCTCGGCAATATAGTGGAGATAGAATCCAATACCTGGTGTAATGTCCAGATCCCCGGGATATTTGTGGAGCTGTTCCAGGTCCTTGTTGACAAAAATAAAGCGGTCTGCACCGGATTTCTTGAGGAATCTGTCAATACTGTACCTCCGGGTTTTCATCAATTCACCGGGACTATTGTAAAGATGGCTGTCGTTTTTAATCATCACATTAAGATTATCAATCACCTTGTATTGATTGTTATTAAGCAGATGAAAACCTGATTCAAGTATATTGATGAAATATACTGATGTGATGATATCAGCCATTATTAGTATAATAAAAAGCAGATAGAAGAGATAGCGTTTGGATTTGAGTGACCTTATTTCCATATATTCATTATATTAAATCATATCTGTTTTACAAGAGGAGCGTCTCTTAACTGTCAGAGTATCAACCATGACATTCAATACTGAATTCCATACAGAACCGGCTAAAATTCAATTGAGTAAATCTCACCGAGGTCTGTGCCTATGTATGTTGTATTACTGTCAAATATGATTGATAATGGATTGCCGGGAATATCATCCAGGCGCTTGAACAGGAATCCCTTCATATTATCTGTTTTTGCCAGATAGTAGGCTCCCCTTCTGAAAACAAGCATCATAAGTTTTTCGTCTGTCTGATAGACATCAGCAATAAGATCAAAATCCGTATTGATTTTCATTGTTTTCTCTGAATCATATTGATAAAGTTCAGTTGCTGCATTGCCGGGCAATTCACCTTCACTGTTCAGATACATTGTTATATTACTGACAAATTTGCCCCTCACAGCAAACATATAGAGTTTATCTCTGAATACAAAGGGTTTTATTGTGCATATACTGTCGTCTCCTATGATATTCTTCTCATACCATTTACTGCCATTATATACAATGCAGTCATCTGAACCATTCACATCATTGTTCAGTACAAGGTACATTGTGTCAGTGCCGTCTATATACGGACTCATTAGATATTCGTGATACCGGTTAGGTATTTCCGGCAGTTTCAGGGCATTGTAACTGTATTCAAATGCATAGAGCTCATCATTGAACTCAATAATGTCTGTTATTCTGTGCACAGAGTAATTATCTGTGCTTGTTGTGTATTCATATGCCCATTCAATCCCGTCTTGAGATGACATAACAGCACCTGGTGCAAGCATCGTATTTGAATCAGTCCGGAGGAATGTTCCTGTTGAAACAAAATAACTGTTATTGTAGTGAGCAATATCAAATACATGTATCCCTCCGGGTATATTGCGTTTTTTTATCCATTCATTACTGTCATAGACATAGTAATTGCCCAGTTCCCAGTCCTGAGTACCATCAATACCCGGTATCATTAATTGCCCGCCCGGCACAGTATATTTTATTACTGCCTCTTCATCAACTGTGAATTCCTTATGCCAATTGCCGGACTCCATATCATAGTACAGAATATCGGTAGGTCCTGTATTGACTCCATAATCTCCGTATCCTATGTATATCTTTGAATCAAATAGGATCATATCATTGATACGTCTTGCTTCAGCACTATAATCATCAAGGGGCCGGGCAAAGATCTCCGGCACATCTCCGGCCAGGGTCAATGTATATGCCGGTAAAATAAATAATGTTAATAATATGTGTTTCATCCGAACTCCTTTTCATGGAGAATATAACAGTATTGATGTTTTTGCAAGGGATTTGGTTAAATTATCTGTCTAAACAGTTAAATTGGAGGCAGAATGAAAGAAAAAATAATTATAATTTTGCTTATAATATCCATAGGTCTCAATATCGGCATCATTGCAACACTTATTGTGCGTGATTTCCGTGCAGATAATCCGCCTCTGATGCAGCCGAGGGACTTGAGCAGTCTCAATCTCAGTGATGAACAGAGAGTGAAGGTCAGAAGATTGAAAGAGGATATACTGGACCATAACAGAGAGGCAATGGATATAATGAGAGAGAAGAGAGCGCAGCTTATTAATGAGATGCAGCAGGATGATATTGATTCAAGCAGAATCAGGGCATTGATTGAGGATATATCCGCCATACAGTCGGATATTGAGACAAGAACAGTCCTGCGGCTAAAGCAATTGAAGAGCATAATGAATGAAGAACAATTCAATTTACTGATTGAAACGCTCAATCCCAGAAGAAATCATTGTAAACCCTTAGTTCCAAATAGGAGGACAAGATGAAGAAACTTATCACAGGCATAGTCATTTCAATGCTGATGCTTTTACTGGCAGTAAATGTGTTTGCAGAAAAGGGCAGTCCCAATAACAAACCCCATAGTGACTGCAATGGATATGCAAGTCAGCATATGCCCATGCAGCAGAATAATATGGAGCATCTCAGGGAGATCCTTGAATTGACTGACAGTCAGATGGAGAAGATTGCTGATATCAGGTATGCAGTTGAGAAGGACTTGATTAAACTGAGGAATGAACTGCAGAATGAAAACCTGGAAATGAGACATCTTATTGATAAAGAGCAGTTGAATAAAGCACAGATTATTGCTAAAATGAAGAAAATGGAATCAATAAGAGACAGGATGCAGGACAAGAGGTTTGAAAAGAGGATCAAGACAATTGAGGTGCTTACCGAAGAACAGGTCAAGGAAATGATGAACATGAGACATTGCATGAAACCGAGAATGGAAAATATGAAACAGAGGAAATAAACAGAGGGGGCCTGCCCCCCTCCTCATTATTATGGATAATCTCAGTGATGAAAAACTTATTGCTCTTACTGCAGAAGGTGAAGATAATGCCTTCAGGATCATTGTTGATAGATACAGGGACAGGATTATGAATACTGCCTATAAATTCACCAATGAATATGACCTTGCCCAGGATCTTTCACAGGAGATATTTTTAAAAGTTTGGAAATATGCAGACACCTTCCGGCATGACTCTTCACTCTCAACATGGATCTTTAGGATTGCATATAATACAGCGGTTAATTTCAAGAACAAAAACAGTAAGCACAGTAATGCAGACATAGACCTGATAAACCCGAAGTTCATAGCTCAAGATGAAACTGCCAAAAGAACAAATAAGCGCAGGATTGAGAAATTGAAGGAGGAAATAGCCCATTTGCCCGAGAGACAGAGAATGGCTCTCATACTGAAGCATTTTGAGGGTTATTCATACAGTGAGATTGCAGAGATAATGAAGACCAGCCGGAAGGCTGTTGAGAATCTTCTGTACAGAGCCAGGGAAACATTGAGGAAATCCCGAGGAGAATTATTATGAATCATATTAAAAAAATTGATATTTACAGATATCTGGATAAGGAATGTTCTGACAGTGAACAGTACAGGATTTCAGAGCATCTCAAATCATGCTCTGAGTGTAATGCCCTTTACAGTGATATCAGTTCAATATACAGCCGGCTGAATTCAATTGAAGACATCCATGCTGATGATCTCTTCACAGAAAGAATTGTCGCGTCCACTCAGCCTAAACCTGCACCCTTGAAGCATTTTGCATTCGGATTTGCAGTTACAATAGCTGTCATTATATCCGTATCAGCAGGTGTATTCATAACTGATCTGCTGGGAACATCAGCTGACTATTATGCTGATAATAGTGAAAACACATTAACAATCAGCTCACTTTCCGATACACCGGAGAATACACTGATAGATGCATTGAGAGAGCTATCGGAAGATACACGGTAACCTGGGCAAACAGTTTTTAATTCAGCCCAAATCCCTTTATACACACATGATAATGAAGTATCACTGAATTTCTCTGAACATTAATTTTGAATACCCTGACGACTCAGGCAATACATTTAAACATCTAATTGATTTCCCGAATTAACATCTCATCTATATTGACAAAACTCACTTTCTAATCTATTATTTGTTTAATTATTTAAGGAGGTTTAGATGAAAAGAATTCTCTCAATTCTCTTGATACTCGCCTTTGTGACAAGCTGTTCACTTCTCAATTTCGGCAAACTCACCATTGAGATATCTGAAGATTATATTGATGAAATTGACGAGATCATTGTTAATATGATAAGTGGTGATGATGTGACAACTGAGACAATAACGGATATTGAAGAGAAGATCACTGTAGAAATTGAAAGCGGCACTGAACTGATTAAGGTCAATGCATATAATAATGCAGGTGCTTTGATCTTTACAGGCAAAGGTAAACCGGGAACATTCGGTTCATTGACCATTGAACTGGATTTTGTCGGCACCAATCTGGCAAATCATATTATTATACTGCAGGATGTCTTACCATGGAGTTCATCTGCAATGACTGATATGCTGGAGGAACATGATTTTACTGAGGGAACAGGTGAAAATCAGTATGAATTTGTTGAATCAATTGATTTTGATGAACTGGAACTCAATGCAAACGAGGATCTGGTGATTGTTGCCAATGACCAGACACAGGCATTCTATGACGGTCTTGCTGACATCAATAGTGAAATCAATACTTTTGTGTATTCAGGCGGGACACTGTTCTGGGAAGTGTGTGACAATGGATGGAATTACGGTGATATAGACAATGCAGGCATTGAACTCCCCGGAGGTGTGAATATTAATCTTCTATATGAATACTACAATGTTATTGTTCAGCCTGATCATCCGATGTTCAAGAATGTTGATGATACATTGTACAACAATTATGCATCCCATGAATATATGACTAATCTTGCTGAGGGTACCAATGTACTTATGAAGGGTACGGATTCGGACGGAGCTACACTGATAACCTATCCCTATGGAGGCGGACTCGTATTCATGACCGGCCAGCCTCTTGAGCATGCCTATACATACGGCAATACAATGGGCGCAATACTTCCCCGTCTTGTTAAACTGATATTGGGTCAAGAGATCACTGGAGATGAATTCCCCCCGGCAGCTACCAAATCAGCACGCAATTCAAATGAATAATTCCAAAGGGGAGACACATGTCTCCCCTTTTCACCTATTGATTCTAATATACCTCATAACAGCCTTACCCCTTAATTCAGCAGATATCCCCTACTGGTCAAGTGATTTCATTGAGATTGACGGACATACTATACACACACGCATATTTAATGAAAAGAGACCAGAAACAATTGTGTTTCTTCATGGCTTCGGAGCCCATACCCTTTTTAGGGGACGGTCCTTCTATTTGTTGATTCTTCTCTCCAAATGCCCATTATTTATTGTAAATCATCATATTACTCAATTTATAAATTGTTTTTCGGCGATTTCTTTTGGACCGGCTCTTCTCCATAGTTGATTATAAATGATATTATAAAAGGATTTACCTGCCAAAGCATCATTATATTACCTGTGATTGTCATAATCAGGAAGAATTATGACCAATCCATAGGCTTTCAGGGCAAAATTCAACAAATAGAAGGACCGTCCCCGGAGCAAAGCTCTAATCTATTGACATCAGATTTATATTACAATAGAATTTATTATATAATTGTATTGCATTTTTTTAAATGGACAAAATATCTGATATAAGGAGGACTTTTATGAACCGTGATGAATACAGGGAAAAGGCGAAGAACAATATTGATGAAATCTTTGACAGGATAGATGAACTTGAGGAAAAAAAGGATAAGGTCAGTGCAGAGGAAAAGGTCAAATATGAGAAAAAAATCAGTGAGCTCAAGGCAAAGAAGGATGAGCTTCAGAAGAAATACGAGAAACTCATAAATGCGTCAGAGGATGAATGGGAAGAAGCGAGAAATCATTTTTCTGAAGCAATGGATTCAATGAAAGAGCAATTCTCCATACTGAAGGATTTCTTCAAATAGAATAACAAAACAGGTCAATGGTCAATGGTTGATGGTTGATGGTCACACCTTGCTTGCCCGGGTGAATTACTGACCACTCCCCTACATACATCCTGTTCATATCTGCTACATTGTCTCGTGTCCCGTGACTCGCGTCTCGGGTCTGTTATCCTTCGCTCACTGCTTTAATCCGCTCCCCCTC
>JAXHVG010000200.1:0-20887 GCA_034189245.1 Caldifarciminota bacterium | reverse complement strand
CATTGAGCAGGTCAGTATTTACAGGCAGTTCAGTGCTCAAGTATCAATTGCCAAGAGAGTCCGATGTGGATATAAGCATATATGACATCTCAGGCAGAATGGTGAATAATATTGTCAGTGGAGTGAAGAAAGCAGGCATTTACAAGATAAACATAAATGCATCCAATTACAGTGCAGGCACATACTTTATCAGAATGAAATCAGATGAATATGACCATGCCGAGAGGATGACAATAGTAAGATAATAAATAAGGCAGGGGCTCAGCCCCTGCTTTATTCTGTAATTTCTTTAATGTAATTCAGTGAATTGACATACATACCAATATGACTGGCATTACTGCCTGTAATATTGAGATTAAGGCCTGAATCTCCTGTAAAATACTGTATGATATTGCTGCATGCATTCTTGCATGTGAATGGATGAATTAGAATCCAAGCACCGAATATACTGAATAATTTGGTGAAATCAGCTGAAAAGGAGCAGATGCTCATTACAAACAGCACCCTTCCGCCTGTTTTCCTGTTGAAATGGAATGCTTCAATGAGTCTGTCCGCAATGGATTCATCATCAGTGAGAAAATAGTATTTTACATACTTATTCATGAACCGGGGATAATCCCTGAATTTGCATTCTATACTGCAATTATCCCTGTCACAGTAATCCGTAAAACGGACAGGACAGTCAAGGGGTTTTTCACAGTATGACGGTGTTATGAGGATTTTCAGGGGTAATTTGTATTTCAGCCTGTACTTAAGCGAGTTTTCAAAAGGAGCCCTGCGGCCGGGATTATACTGATAGATGGATTTTGAATAATGAAGAGCATTATAAAGTGTCCTGTACGGGTATTTGAATACAAGTCCGGCCAGTTTCTTCAGTGTATTCTTATCACTCAGGTATTTGTTCACTGAATGGTGCGGATGGCGGATAATCCCCAGTTTAAATCCAAAATAATACAGTAAATACGCTGTTATACTCTTCATCCCATAAATATACCCCATTTTAAACTTCCGTCAACACTCTATTTACAAAGACCGGGTCTTGAATGTCTTGAATTATCTCCTCAAATGTATATAATAATATTATTATAAAGGAGGTTGTTATGGGAGTAATACGGATTGAAAAAGAGGGTTATTATTATCATGTGATGGCAAGGGGGCAGAGGAAGAATCCTCTGTTTTTCTCAGACAAAGACAAGTATGTTTTCCTACAGTATCTGAAAGAGGAATTAGAGGAAACAGATATTGAACTGTATGCATACTGCCTCATGAGAAACCATTTTCATCTACTGATCAGACGGGGCAAGGATGATATTTCAAAATTCATGCATCATCTCAATCTGAGGTATGCAATCTATCTAAACAACAAATATAATCTTGTAGGTCATGTATTTCAGGGAAGATACAAATCATTCATAATCCTTAGCATCAGGTATCTGCATACTATAAAAAATTATATTCATCAAAATCCCGTTAAAGCAGGATATGTTATCAATGAGAAATACTATAAATTCTCCAGTGCTGATTTCTACAATGACGGTTCTTCCATTATTCCGGTCAGACGCATAAATTATGCGCACATAATGGATTTTGATTATGATAAAATTGTCAATATCCAGAAGGGTTATATCGGCACCCGGGATGAATTCCTCACATTGCAGAAGAGGGAAAGACAAAGAAACGGATACAAGGACAGGGAGAGAAGAGAAATTTACAGGGAACAGAGGGCATTGTTAATAGGAATTTTAAAGAGCCATAATCTCAGTCTGAAAGAACTCAAATACTTGAAGCATGCGAAGTCCAATGTCATTGTAAGGGAAATAATGCAGGAACTTAGTAAAGAAGGTGTATCGCAGGCGGATATAGCAAGATTACTTGATTATTCAGCTTCCAGGGTATGTAAAGCATTGAGAAAGCGGGGATGATTCAAGAGATTCAAGACCCGGTCTTAGTAAATGTATTAAATTCGGTGGGTTATGAGATGATTTAGGGGGAGATTGGCAGATCTGTATGGGGATAGAGTTGTCATGAATCTTTTACAGTGGAATGCATTCTGGTCACATAATCTATGTGTATTACCTGTAAGTTGAATAATACCTTAAATTACCTGAGGAACGAACATTGCTTCTATTATATGGTAAAGGAGGTATAATGAATCAGATGCAGAAACAGCTCTTGAGAAACAGTGATTTCAGGAATACGGTTCAGAGGGTTCTCAGCAAAAGATACGACAACAGGTCATTTGTCTACTATCTGGACAGTAAGGACAGAATTGTCTGTATAGACAACAGTTTCACAGAATTTGCACTGGAGAACAGTGCAGGCAGTCTAATGCAAGATGTTGAATTCTCAAATATATGGCAATATATATCAGGCAAGGGCGTCAGATACATTTACAGGGAATTATTCAAAGAGATAAGGGAAAGTAGCCGTGAAATAGAATTCCCCTTCAGATGTGATTCACCCTATGAGAAGAGATTCATGAAGATGAAGATGATACCGCTGACAGAAGGCAAGATAGGATTCATAAGCCATCTGATAAGAACAGAAAGATATGAAACTCAAAACAGGCTTCTTGATATGCATTTAGAACGAGACAGCAGACACATATTAATGTGCTCATGGTGTAAAGCAATTGAGATCAGTATGGAGAAAAAGAAGGAATGGGTTGACATTGAAAAGGGTATAGAGTACTACAGACTATTTGCAGAGAAAAGAATGCCTGCAATATCGCATGGTATATGCCCCGATTGTGCCTCTCAGTTCAAGATTTAGATATGAGGAGATATTATGATTAGACAGATTGAACCGGATAAATTGAAAGAATGCATGTTCAATACATACTGTGAACTGCCGATGGGGATCATTATAATGAACATCAAACAGGAAATTGTTGAGGTCAATGACATAGTGCTTGAATTATCCGGATACGGAAGGGAAGAACTTATAGGCAAGCAATGTCAAAAGACATTATGTCCGGCACTTAAGGGTAATTGTCCTGGTTCTTCTCCAAAAGAGTTGGTAAATAGAGATAAAAAATAAGAATTGAAGACTGTCAAGTGCCGGAAATTTTAAAATTATAACATAGATCGGGAAACAGCGAAAACATACTCTAACCTCTGTTATTTATGCAATTACATAATATTTGGTCCAATTCCCGGGGACAGTCCTTGCGATTTGAGCAAATTGACAAAAATATAAATTTATAAGTGCATAAATAAGAGGACTTGGAATGAACATCAGTGTAAGTTAATAAATAGCAGAACTAAAATTGCATGAAATGCAAGGGCTGTCCCTGGGAATTGGGGGTTGTTTTGACAAAATACGGGTAAAGGGACAGATGTTGAATTCAGATTTACGATGTATATTGTCAGAGATTGTGATAATTAGGACATGATGAAAGCAATGCTTATGATTATAGAGATACGCAGTACTTTGAATTAAAGGCCAAACAGGCGTTTCCCGGTAAATCCACCAACTAAAATGGAGAATAACCTTGTTTCTTTTCTTAATAAAAAAGCATTGAGCATAGTGATTGATGTAATAATGGTGAGGCACACACATTCTCATCAGCACCGAATTATCGGTTATGCACGAGGTGCTTTCTGAGAACTGTCCCCGCCTCATATCTATTATGAGGAAACATACCTTTTCCAAGTACTTTATTTTTGAGGAATAACGATTATGTTGCATTTTGAAACTTATCAATTATAATTAGATAAACCAAAAGGGGGCAAATAATGAAAAAGGTCATTCTTCTGATTTCTGCTGTTGTTTTAATTATGTCATTATCAGCAGAGTCAATGATAAGATTAAAGGTAAAAGAGTTCAATACAGACATTCCCATTCCCAAGTTTGAAACAGAAGCACTCAATAAAGAAACAATGTCAGGGGCCGAGGATTATTTCCTTGTGCAGTTCAGTGAACCCGTAAGACCCCATCATAAAGACCGTCTCATTTCAATGGGAGCAGAATTCATTGATTATATTCCCGACAATGCATTTATTGTAAGGATGGATGAAGAAACATTCAGTCAGACAAAGAATATTTCATTTGTCAAATTCATACAATTATGGCAGCCCGGATATAAGATAGCCCCGTATGTGCTAAGAACAGAGCATATGGAGCCCCAAGCAGAACTGGAAGGCAATAATATTACACTGCTAATTACCCTGTTCAATGAAAGAGGAGCAGGGCAATTGGCTGAATTCCTCAATAAACGCAATATGACGGACTATGAGATTGATTCACGCTTTGCAAGGATAAGGATATTGCCGGAACAGGCAAGAGAACTTGCTGTTGAACTTGCCGGACTGAATGAAGTTTACTGGATTGAGAGGGATTTCCCCATTGTACTGCATAATGCATGGTCCAGATGGATCAGTGATTCGTATGCAAGAGACGGAATGTCAGCAGGGCCCGGTGGACAATGGTATGCGCAGCTGCGGCTCGCTTCACCGGATGATTCAAGCCGACTGGCAATGTATGCACACAGTGTTTTCGGGACCAATCAGATTGTGTCAGTGGACGACACGGGTCTTGACTGGGACAATATCTATTTCAGGGATAACAGCCAGCCGATTTATTATGACAAGGATAGTGATACAATTTGCGAAAGCCCCAATTATCTGCACCGCAAGGTTGTAGCATACAATGCTTATGTTGACACATTTGACCTGAACAGCAGCGGTCACGGCACTCATACAAGCGGTTCTGTTGCCGGAGATTCACTCGGTTCCAATTTCCCCGGTGATACAATTATCTCCAGGGCAGCAGGCATGGCTCCCAATGCACAATTGATGTTTGTGGATCTCGGTGGGTCCGGTGACGGGATATACACACCACTTGATTATAACAGAATATACACATGGGCATATAATGGCGGTGCAAGAATAACCTCATCCTCATGGGGTCCTGGTGCACCTGCAGCATCATCCTACACAGGCAATTCAAGGCAGCTGGATGATATATCATGGAAGCATAAAGACCTCATTATGTTCCGCTCAGCAGGCAATGACAATAATATAGCAAACCCCGATTCCATCAATACACCTGCAACTGCAAAGAATATCGTGACAGTGGGTGCCAGTGAATCAGGATTCGGTTACGGTTCCACCTCATGGTCTGATGTAGGCAGTGGAACGGGCGATGAGCTCAATGATGTAGCAGAATTCAGTTCCCACGGCCCGACAAAAGAGGGTCAGATGAAACCGGAGCTTATAGTTCCCGGAGGATGGTACATTTGGTCAGCTGATTCAGACGGCAATCTATCAACAAATAATACCGGTATCACCTATATGGGCGGCACATCCATGTCATGCCCGACAGCAGCAGGATTTGCAGCACTTATCAGACAGTATTTCACTGATGGTTATTATCCAACAGGACTTCCCAGTGCATCTGATTCAATAAATCCGTCCGGTGCACTGATAAAGGCAATGCTCATCAATTCAACGAGGAATTCACCAGGCAGATATTCCATTGATGACCTGGATCATGTGGGTATGCAGAATGCTCCATCCATGGGCCAGGGCTGGGGAAGAATAACTGTCAATGATGCAGCATATTTTGACGGTGATACACGTGACCTTCTTGTATATGATGAGAGAGACGGATTTACAACTGCAGGGGAGTTTAAAGAGTATCAATTCATAACAGATGCATCACTTGATGAATATATAAAGATTGTCCTGGTCTATACGGATTATCCGGCAAGCCCCGCACCTGCATCAGTAGTGGTCAATGATCTCAATCTGACAGTGATAGCAGGCGCGAATACATACAAAGGCAATGTATTCGGCACAGAAGCACGTTCTGTCACAGGCGGTTCCTATGACAGTGACAATGTGACAGAAGTAGTGTGGCTTGATTCACTCCCCAATACGAATATCACAGTAAGGGTAGATGCAGATGCAGTAAATTCCGGACCTCAGCCCTATGCGCTTGTGATAACCGGTGACATAAAACAGTCAGGTTTACCATCAGGTATTATATATCATAAAAGCGAAGTTTATGATACACTCTCAACAGGAACTGTTATCAGTGACGGGATTCTCAATAATGGAGAAACAGCTGATATTGATCTCTGGATTACCAATACCGGGGATTCACTGGCCGGAACAATAACAGCTGAATTGATAAATAATTCACCTTACTCCAGTACTGCAGATTCCAATCTTGTATTTGATAATCTATCCCCGGGGGATTCCGCGTCACAATTAATAAGGGTTGCTGTTTCAGAGAACTGCCCCGACAATACATTCCTGCCATTCACATTGATAAGCCATTACAATGCGGTTCAGTCAGACACATCGTATTTCAATCTGCAGGTTTCGGGAACAAGCATTGTTTCTCTTGACAGGGATTCACTCCTTATTGAGACAGATGTAGCCAAGTCAGTGTCAGAGGCAAGCGAATATGTATTGCCCAAAGGTACAAGCCGCAAACTGTACAAAACAGATATCATAAGTCCTGTCAAGGCGCAGTATACGCATGATACTGGAAGCAAGGGCCTGGAATACGACACACTGATGCATGATGACGGCACTGTATCTACCGGTTTTTTAGGAGTAAACAGATTTGCTGTCAAATTTGCCCCGGTAAGGGCATGCTCCGTAAAGGCAATATGGTGGAGCAGATATACAAATAATGACAGGACAGACACGCTCTTTGTTAATGAGAATAACAGCGGTGTTCCCGGTTCAAAGCTCTTTGAAAAACCGGTCAGTATAAGGGGCACAAGTTCAAACACCTATTACAGGAATACAGTAAGCGGACCTATTGTCAATGATTCATTCTTTGTATCCCTATATACTTATACGGCAGAGGCATCCGGCGATACTGCATACCTCAATGCGGATGCAGGAGGCGGACAGTACAGTTATTTTTATGACGACAGTGTATGGAGCACATTGGCGGGAATCGGATTTAGTAATGATCTTATGATAAGAGCAGAGGTGAAATATTTTATAAATATAGCAGATTCAGGCATGTTCTATGTTGTTAACAATGACACAGCATCTGTCAAGGACATTGCAATTGACACGGTAATAGTGAGGAATAGTTCAACCTGGATAGTTGATATTGACCCCTATTCCGGCACTGTTTCACAGAATGATTCACTGGGAATAAAGATATATATAGATACAACTGGTCTTTTGCCGGATACAGTATACAGGGACACACTGGAGATATACACTGATGCTGATATGTCCAAAGCAGTTATGCTTGAGCTCCCTGTAGTACTGAGGACAACTCAGAGTTCCGGTATTGAAACACCGCAAATACCCTCAGTGGAAGGTCTTCCCCTTGAGAACAGTTTATCTGTGGATAACAGGCTGAGCAGGCGTCCGGTTATCAATTATGCTCTGTCCAGTGAAGACATGGTGAGGATTGATGTGTTTGATGTATCGGGCAGACTGATTGACAATATTGTCAATGCAGATAAACCGGCAGGCAGACATACAGTTATCTGGGACAAGAGTGGAATTGCAGGATTGTCCCCATCAGGTGTTTTCTTCATAAGAGCCCGTATTGGCAATGATATAATACAGGAGAGGATAATATCCATAAAATAGATGCTTGACAAACACAGGACTATTCATATAATATGTCCTGTGTTCTTTATCAGGGCCCATAGCTCAGTTGGTTAGAGCGGCTGACTCATAATCAGTAGGTCCCAGGTTCGAGTCCTGGTGGGCCCATTATCATCCAATTCCGTAATAAACACCGAATAATATTTATCAGTTATTTGAGTATTAATGAATATTATCCCCCGAGAGGGATTTATTGGGGTATCTGTCAGTGATAAACAGTATTAAGCTTGACAATTCCCTCTTATATTATAAAATCTCTGTTAAACAAATTAAAATATACAGGAGACAATATGAAGATATCAAAGAGATTTGCGAATGTCGGAGATTCATCAACATTAAAGATTACCGCCAAAGCAAAGGAACTCAAAAAAAATGGCGAGGATGTTGCTATTCTGGCAGCTGGCGAACCGGACTTTGACACACCTGATTCAATTAAAAAAAGTGCAATAAAGGCAATTGAAGACGGATTCACCGGTTATACATCTGTCAGGGGTATTATTGAGCTGAGAGAGCTCATTGCAGAGAAATTGAAACAGGACAACCGGATTGACTATTCACCTGATGAGATAGTCGTAACATCAGGAGCAAAACAGGGTATTTATAATATTATACAGGCACTATGTGATGAAGAATCCGATGTGATAGTCATTGCACCATACTGGGTTTCATATATTGAGATGATAAAGATGACAGGAGCCACACCCGTGATATTTGATACATCCGAGTATGACTTCAACATACCCCCCGAGAAACTGGAGGAGTATATTACCTCAAGAACCCGTATGATAATAATGAATTCCCCGAGTAATCCGACAGGCAGGGTTATTGGCAAGGATGTATTTATAAAGCTATCAGAGATTATTGTGAGGAATAATATCTACTGTATATCAGATGAGATATATGAAAAAATAATATATCCCGGAAGCAAGCATTTCTCCATTGCATCAGTGAATAATGAGATAAGGGACCTTACTTTTACAGTAAATGGTTTTTCAAAGGCATATGCCATGACAGGCTGGAGAGTAGGGTATATTGCAGGGAAGAAGGAGCTTATTGACAATGCATTGAAGGTACAGACACATTCTACATCATGTGCATCCTCAATATCACAGAAGGCGGCAGTGGGAGCACTGCAGACAGATCAATCTGTACTTGACAGCATGCTGGATGCATTCACCAAAAGAAGGGATTACATAACCCGCAGGGTTTCACAGATAGACGGTCTCAGCTATATAGAACCCCAGGGGGCATTCTATCTCTTTATAAACATTGCATCTGTAAAGAGTGCAGATAATCATATCAATTCGTCCCATGAGGTCTGCATGCGGCTCCTGGAGGATTTCAAGGTTGCTGTAATACCGGGCAGTGCATTCGGGGCAGATGATTATATCCGTGTATCATATGCAGCTTCAATGGAGGACATAGAGAAAGGTTTAAAGAGAATAGAGAAATTTGCGGAGAAATATATATGACAGGACGTCTCATTGACAGAGTAACCCTTTTCCTCAAGTCCGGCAAAGGCGGGGACGGCAAGACATCCCTGCACAGTGAAAAATTTGTCCGGAAGGGCGGTCCTGACGGAGGCGACGGCGGCAGGGGAGGTGATATTGTATTCAAGGTCAATGAGAGCATGTTTACACTGAACCATCTTAGAAACCGTCATCATTTCAAGGCAGAAGACGGTGAAAGCGGAAGGTCAAGGAAACAGCATGGGGCAGACGGAACCGATGCTGTCATAGAGGTGCCGCCCGGAACAGTAGTGCTTGACAATGAAGGCAATGAGATAATGGACCTCACGGAAGGCACTTATACTTTTATCAGAGGCGGGGACGGCGGCCTGGGCAATGTGCATTTCAAATCATCTACAAACAGGACCCCCCGTAAGTCCACAAAGGGCTATGAAGGCGAAAGCGAGAAGGTTATTCTTGAACTCAGAATGATTGCAGATGTCGGTCTGGCTGGTAAACCCAATGCAGGCAAATCAACATTTCTCAGTGTTGTGACAAAGGCATCCCCCAAGATAGATTCATATCCCTTTACAACATTGCGCCCCAATCTCGGTGTGTATTCTGATGATGTGCATTCAATAAGAATTGCCGATATACCCGGCATAATTGAGGGTGCATCAAAAGGCAGGGGCCTCGGTTATCAATTCCTGCAGCATATAACAAGGGTATCCCTGATTGTGTTCATTATTGATATAATGGAGGAAAATGTCCTTGAGACATACAAAACACTGGAGAGAGAGATTGCAGAGTACTCCGGAAAGATGAAGAATAAAGAAAGAATAATACTGTTCAATAAAACAGACCTCGCTGATGAGAACAGAATCAGTGAAGTAAAGCGGATGGATATTCCTGTTGACTATACCTTCTCATCACTGAAGAATGGCGACACAGGCAATATTGAGCAGATGATCATGGAAAAATTATATGGCAAAGACAGTTGAGAGCATAGTGTCCGGTCAGATAGACCTCTATAATATGGACAGCGGGATGATAGACAAATCCCTTGAATGGATCAAGTCACATAATATAGGTATTACTGACAGTCATCTTGAGAGAGGCTCCATCAGTTCACTGAGAATACCTCAGCATCTGTTCTTTGCAGGTAATGAGGATTTGCTCAATAAGAAAAAGATTGCAATAGTAGGCACGAGAAAGCCGGACAATTACGGACATTATGCTGTTGAGAAAATAGTATCCTCACTGAGCAGTGAATATGCAACTGTCTCCGGCTTTGCACTTGGCATAGATTCACTTGTACACAGTGAGTCAATCAAGAATAACATAGCGACAATTGCAGTTACAGGGAGCGGTTTTGCTGTCAATTACCCGGCAAGTAATGCACAATTGAAAAGGCGTATCATTGAAGAGGGGCTTTTGCTCAGTGAGTATTCACCATTCATAAAGCCCTATAGGCATAATTTTATAAAAAGAAACCTTATTATTGCATACCTGGCTGATATTGTCATTATTACGAGAGGCACTTCAAGAAGCGGTACACTCTCCACTTTGACATGGGCTGAGAAGCTTGACAGGGAGATATACGCACTGCCGGGCAATATCAATTCCAAGCTCTCATATGCCCCCAATTATGCATTGTCCAGAGGTGCCCGTCCCCTGCATGATTTGAGTGAATGCAGTTTCCTTAAAGCGGATAATAAAACGGGGGAATCTGTAAGTCCATCTGAAAGGAAAATACTGAAGATCATTTCAAGATATCCGCGCATAGACACTATGCTGAGAAACAGTGAATACAGCAGGGAGAATCTATTAAGCATTATAACAAATCTTGAGATTAAGAATATTGTGAGAAGAACAGCCAATAATACCATAGAAATAATGGAGGATATAAATGGAAGGACTGATACCGAAGATTGAGGCAATACTCTTTGCATCAGGAAAACCCGTGTCATCAGATAAGATAACCAGTGAGCTCGGTATTGAAAAGAGTGTACTGCGCCGGGTCATTGAGTATCTCAAGGAGAAATACAGTGATGATGAATCCGGTATTCAGGTGGTTGAAGCAGCAGACGGATATCAGATTGTGACAAAACCCCGTTACAATGAAATGCTGAAATCATTCTACGGCAACAGGAGAATATCCCGTCTCAGTGTACCTGCACTGGAGGCACTAGCAATAATTGCATATAAGCAGCCGGTTACAAGACCGGAGATTGAGGAAATAAGAGGTGTGAACAGTGACGGTGTGCTGAAGACACTAATGGAGCGAGACCTCATAACAAGAAGGGGGCATGCGGATCTGCCGGGAAGACCGTCATTATACTATACAACCAAGAAGTTCCTTTCATATTTCAAGATCACCTCCCTCAAGGAACTGCCCCCCATTCAGGAACTGACAGGTGAAAATGAAGAAGACCAGAAGGTGTTGTTTGATGAAGATGAGAATTAATAAGTTTATTGCTGCACATACCAATTATTCGCGGAGGAAAGCGGATGAATTGATAAAGCAGAAGAGGGTCAAGGTCAATAACCGCCTCGCCAGGGTCGGGGAGCAGATAGATCCGGATAATGACAGTATTACTGTTGATTTCAAAAACATCAATACCCGGAAACAGAAGATGGAATATTACTGTGTCTATAAGCCCCTCAATACAATTGTAACAAAAAGTGATGAAAAGCACAGACCCATTATCTATGATACATTGCCCGATAAGTTCAGGAAATTCAATCCTGCAGGGAGGCTGGACTTTGATTCAGAGGGCATACTTATAATGACAAATGACGGGGATTTCCTCAATTATATCATACACCCCTCCTCAGAGGTTCAGAAGAAATACAGGGCTAAGATATTCGGCAATCCGGGAAATGAGGAGATAGAGAGACTGAAAAGGGGAATACATTATCAGGGTGAATCATACAGGCTGGACACAGTGGATACAGTCTCGTATAACAGGAATACAGATAAATCAGATATAAGGATTGTGATCTCACATGGCAAAAACCGTGAGATCAGGAATGCTCTTAAATCAATAGGTCATCCTGTAATAAGCCTCAAGAGGACAGCTGTGGGTAATATTGATCTGGATTTTCTCGGTGCGCGGACTTTCAGGAAATTTGATAAATCCTACTTCAAGCCGGAGGTAGAGTGAAAAGAAGCCTGATGCTCTTTGTCTTGATTTTAACTGTGATTTTTGTTTATGCCAAAACGGATTATCTGCATGATCCGGAAAACAGGGATATTTCAAATAACAATGCAGTGTTCAATATCAACAGAGAGGATGCAGAACTCAAATATATCTCCTCTGATTCAATAACATACTATATACTGAGACCGGGCGGCGACACTGTGAAGAACCAGCGTGATTCCCTGGGTATTTACAGGATTAATGTTAATCCGGCTCAGCTCTCAGAAGGCGAGTACTGGGTTGAGGTTCTGGGCAGTGACAAACAGAAAGAACTTGATTTTGAATTCACTGTAAAGACCGCTGTTAATCCGGCTGAACTGATTCTCAAGGTTCTGCTCGGACTGGTGTTCTTCATGATGGGACTGCAGTTCTCATCCAAGGGGCTCTCAAGGATATCCGGATACAGGATGAAGGAAATACTGTGGAATCTCTCTGACTCACCAATAAAGGGAGGACTTGCAGGCATTGTCCTGACAATGATGCTTCAATCATCCACAGCATTCTCAGTCATGATAACAAGTTTTGTATCTGACGGACTCATAGGTGTTGTAGGGGCAGTATCCCTCCTTGCGGGCTCTGCAATAGGCACATCCGTGATTGTCCAGATCATTGCATTCAATATATCCGTCTTTTCCATTATACTGATAATAATAGGTTTCATAATATATGACAGGGTAAAGAGATACAGGGATCTCGGTACAGTCATAATGGGTTTCGGACTGATTTTCTTCGCTATTCAGACAATGTCCGGTGCAATGATGCCTGTAAGGGATACGGTTCTCTTCACCAATGTAATAGATTTCCTTCAGAACAATCTTGTGCTGCTATTTATCATCACATCAATATTCACATTTTCCGTTCATTCGTCTGCTGTAGTTATTGCACTTGTAATGGGTCTTTCGGCAACAGGTAAGATACCATTCAGCGGTGCTGTTGTAATGATTGCCGCTGCAAATCTCGGTACTACATTCACAGCAACAATGGCTTCATTCAGGGGAAACAGACAGGCTAAGTATGTTACGATTGTCAATGCAGTAATGAAGCTCATTGTGGGTATTGTATTTGTCGCTATTCTATTCTCTTTTAAAAGCATATTCACAGGTATTGCCCAGACATCAAGGGGAATTGCCAATCTGCATCTCATATTCAATGTCTCGTTTGCTTTTATTGTATTAATGCTCATACCCCTCATTGCATACATAGGCAGAAAGATCAAAGAGGAAGAACACGCTATTGTGAACAGGACACTCATAGGTGACAGCATGAATACAACCCCGACATTTGCAATGGGTCATATTTTCAATGAGATTGTTAAAATGGCTGGAATAGCCCACAGGATGGTGGACAGCTCATTTGATGTCTTCAAGACCAACAATAATAACCTGAGGAAAGAGCTGATTGCACTGGATGATGAGATAGATCAGTATGAGAAGGAAATTACACTGCTTCTTGTGAAATTATCTGAGGAGGAGCTCACCTCCGGCTGGTCTGCAAAGATCAAATCCATGCTCTTCATTGTTGACGAGATTGAACATATTGGTGATATTGTCAGCAAGAATCTCATGGTCAGTGCAAAGAAAAAGATAGAGAATAATTATTTCTTTTCCGATGAGGGTTTTAGCGATATCAAGAAAATGTACACCGAAGTGCTTGAAACAATGCGTAATGTCCTCTCTCTTATGACAATGTTCAATGAAGATGAAGCCAGGCAGCTGCTCAAAAGAAGGGAGAAGGTGCTGGCAACATTGAACCGGCTTCATGCCAAGCATCTCAGCAGGATGCAGAAGGATATCAAGGAATCAATAGAGACATCAACACTGCATCTTGATATTCTTTCAGATTATGAGAGAATCAATTTCCATTCATACAAGATATGTTTTTATATTATTGAGAAGGAAAAAATAAAATAATGGAGGATAAGATGATAGAGGGTATTAAATTCAAGGAACTTATTATGCACAATGATGAGAGAGGCCGCCTGATGGAGATGCTTAGAAATGATGATGATGCTTACACAGAGTTCGGGCAGGTCTATATGACGACGAATTATCCCGGGATAATCAAAGCATGGCATTGTCATGAAAAGCAGACCGACTATGTCACCTGCATATCAGGCATGATAAAACTGGCTCTCTATGACGGCAGGGAGGAATCATCCACCTACCGCAGTGTGGAGGAATTGTTCATCGGTGATCATAAGAAGAGAATGGTTGTTATACCGCCCGGAGTGTATCATGGCTGGAAGAATATCGGCACTGATGAATCCATTGTTGTATCTGTCATTACCCGGCCATATAATGCCGATAATCCCGATGAGATAAGACTGCCCTATGATTCTGACAAAATACCTTATTCATGGGAAGTTAAAATGGGATGATTATGAGTAATGAGATTCTCTGGCTTGTCTTCCTTCTTCTTGATCTGAGTGCGGCAACATTAATATTCAAGTATTTCAGGAAAGAAGGACTGTATTTTATCATAGGTATTAATATAATACTATGCAATATACAGGTCATGAAGCTTGTTGAAATATTCTCCGTAACTGTAACACTGGGTAATATCATGTATGGTTCAATTTATTTTGCGACTGATCTGCTCAATGAATTCTACGGCAGGAAGGAGGCATACAGGGGAGTCATTGTGGGCTTCATTGCCCTTATTATGATGACTGTATTCATGCAGTTATCACTGATGTTTACACCTGCTCCCGATGATTTCATCAATCCTGCTCTTGTTGAGATATTCTCATTGATGCCGAGGATTGCACTTGCTTCAATAACAGCATATATTGTTTCACAGATACATGATGTATGGATTTACAGTATTTACAAGGCAAAGACAAAGGGCAGATATCTATGGCTGAGGAACAATCTCTCAACAATGGTCTCCCAGCTGATTGACTCTGCCATTTTTGTATTTATAGCATTCTGGGGACTGTTTCCGCGTGATGTCTTCATTTCTATTTTCATAACTACCTATATCATCAAATTCATTGTTGCTGCTTTGGATACTCCTTTCATATACATTTGCCGGAAAATAGTTGGAGGTGAAAGATGATACTGACCAGACAATTCAAGATTCTCATATCTGCAATAATTATCATGATAATATTCATTATTATCTCAATCAATTTACTGATTGTTTTCCAGTCACAACAGATGGATGAGTTCTACAGGACAGAAGCAACCCGCCTGGCGGGTATGATTGAGGATATTGAGAATGGCAATGTAACACCGCCTTCTTTCATACTGAGCATTCATCTGTTTGAAGAAGGCAGATTCAATGCAAGAAGGGTTATTTACGGTAAAGGGGAGAGGGAAAATATTGAGGGCAACAAGCTCATTGAAAATATCCCCGGATCTGATTTGAGAATGCTCGTTGTGTTCAGGGATATAAATCCTTATTTCAACATTATTATCATATTCAATACAGTGATACTGCTTATGGTGCTTATCACATTTTTGGGTTATTTTATTTACATTTATCTGTCAAGAAAGCGCTATATAGAGAAGATATTGTCAATAAGCAGTGCAGATGATATTGATACTGTGAGATCTCAACTCAGTCCCGACAGCGATCTTGTCATTATCATTGATTTTATTGAGAATTACATTATGAAATACAAAGAAGAGATCAAGAAACTCAACAATGAAATTGCTTCTATTGAGCATCAGAACAAATCATTGCTCAACCGGGATATACTAAAAACAGGTATAATAGAGAATATCTCCCATGAACTCAAATCACCCCTGACAAAAGTTAAGGGCTATATTGAGTATATATACGAGGGTGAGATGGGGTCTATAAATGATAAACAGACAGAGGCAATTAAAATTGCATCAAGTAATCTTGAACTTGTCCTTAAGCAGATAGACAGAATACTGTTATATACAAAGAATGAGATGTATAGTGACGAAATGGAGCAATTCCCGCTCAGAGATGTAATTGATGATGTATATGAGGCATACAGGGAGGAATTCACCAGAAAGGATATTGAAGCTGCTGTTGACATGGAGAATCTTAGATCTGACGTGAGGGGCACGAGGATGGCTCTCTTTGAGGTTTTTGACAATATCATAAATAATGCCTTGAAATTTACCCCGAAAGGTGGTAAAATAATAATACAAGCTTATGAAAGACAGTTCCAAAGCAAGATGAATGCTGTAGTAAGAATTTCAGACACGGGAGTAGGTGTGCCGACAGACAAAATTGACAAAATTTTTGAGCGTTTCTATCAGGTTGAACAGGATACGAACAGGAAATACAGTGGTATGGGGCTCGGTCTCACAATCTCCAAAAATATTATTGAAAGACACGGTGGGGTAATTGATGTAAGTTCATCTGCCAATGGGGGGACAACATTCATAATTCGCCTGCCTGTAATAAATGCGGAGGGTTAAAATGAGTGATGAAAAACTGATACTCGTAATTGATGATGATGAAGAGATTCTCAATCTCATTGAGATGATTCTCACAAACAAGAATTACAAAGTAGAGACAGCATTGACAGGTGAAGAAGGCATTAAGCTTGCCATAAAGAGTCATCCTAACCTCATCCTTCTTGATATAATGATGCCTGTGATGGATGGATGGGAGATACTCAAAATGCTCCACACAGAGGAGAAGACGAGAAATATCCCTGTGGCAATGCTCACGTGCAAAACAGATGTGAAGAACAAGCTCATAGGTCTCCAGGAAGGGGCAATAGATTATATCACTAAGCCGTTTTCACCGGAGGAATTAACCACAAGGGTTGAGAGCATATTCAATATTTTCAAGAAGGGTTCTGCTCAATGAATGAAAATGACTATTTTAAGCTTCATACTGAGTGGCTGAAATTCAAGAGTTGTCTGTATGATATGAATACAGGACTGCCTATTATCAATGTTATTATGGATGACATCAGGAAGCTGCTGGATGAATATGACAAACTCGCAGTAATATATGTTGATGTCTCTAAAGACATAGAGTCATTATACGGGTGGCAGGTTTATGACAAACTCATCAGATTGTCCGTAAACAGGCTTAATTCCCTTAAAAAGGAGATGCTGCCTGCCAGTTCCATAATTGCATTGACCAGTGTCCGTTCCGGAGAGGTTGTAATAATATTCCCCACGGATAAGTCAGGCAACACACTATCTGTAGCATTGGTGGAAAAGCTTATTCACAAGATGAGTTCCACACTTGAGAATGAACTCCCCGGATGGGAACCTGATTATGTATTTGCTACGAAAATATTCAGATTCGGATATTCATTCCTCAAGAAGCAGACAGTAATGAGAACAGAACGTCTAATATTCTCGGCAATTCAGAAATCCAAGCGGCTTGTTGAAATGCAGAAGAAGGAGTCACGACTGGACAGGGATCTGAATCTTGAATATATTATTGTCAATAATGAGATAGATATGGTCTATCAGCCCATTATATACATGGATGATCTATCAGTGCTCGGTTATGAAGCCCTTGCAAGGGTGGAGAATGCGGGTTTTCTATCCAGCACGGAGATATTGTTCTCCTATGCTGTGGAAACAGACATGCTCCTTGATCTTGAACGGATCTGCAGGACAAATGCAATAAAGAGAATACCCGGTCAGCTCAAGGGCAAGAAGCTCTTTCTCAACAGTTCAGCCAAGGGCATATATGACCCTGAATTCCAGTCAAGGAAATTTGACACCTTCTTGAAGGACAATGGGATGTCCAATGAGGATGTTGTTATTGAAATAACAGAGAGGCTTGCAGTATCGGATTACCATGCATTCACATCATCCATAAAGATACTGAAGGACAAGGGATACAAGATAGCTATTGATGACATGGGCGCCGGATATTCATCACTCAGGACAATTGCGGAAATCAAACCGGATTTCCTCAAATATGACATGGCTCTCATAAGGGACATACATCAAAATCTTATAAAGAAAGACCTCCTGGAGACATTGATACCATTCACAGAGCGTCTCGGTGCAAATATAATAGCTGAAGGCATAGAAACGGAGAATGAATATCATGTACTGAGGAAACTGGGAATTAAATTCGGTCAGGGCTATTATTTTGCCAGACCCTCATACCCCTTCCCGGAGATCAAGGTAAAGCCAGTAGATTAAAGTGACAATCAGAATACTCCCCGAAAAAGTTTACTCACTCATAGCAGCAGGTGAAGTCATAGAGAGACCGTCCTCTGTTGTCAGGGAGCTAATACAGAATTCCATAGATGCAGACAGTGATTCCATTGAACTGATACTCAAGGGCGGCGGCAGGGATTCCATAAGTGTCATAGACAATGGTGCCGGAATGGACAGGGAAGACCTCTTAAACTGCATAAAGCCCCATTCAACAAGCAAGATTAACCATGAAAATGACCTGGCAAGTATCAATACATATGGTTTCAGGGGAGAAGCACTCCACGCTGTTGCCAGTGTATCGCGGCTGACAATTGAAACATGTTCTGACAGCAGTGAAACTGCATACTGTCTTGAAACCGGGTTTTCGGGCAATACGGACATCTCCCGGACAGCGAGGCAGAGGGGGACAACAGTGACTGTCAATGACCTGTTCAGGAATATGCCTGCCCGGAGGAAGTTTCTCAAATCGGACTCTGTTGAAGCAAATCACTCAATGCATCAGTTCATGATGTATGCACTGGCAAATGAATCAATTAAATTCCGTATGAAGAACAATTCGTCAATAGTGCACAGTATTGAAAAACAGGACCTGATAGAGAGGGTTAATTATATTGCAGGCAGTGAATTCACTGACCATTCATACAGTATTGATTTCTTCAGCAATGATATGCATATTACGGGCTATGTCGGCAAACCGGATATATTTTCAGATAAAAGGACACGCATCAATCATATGTTCGTCAATAGAAGATACATATACAACCCCCTTGTGAGGAAAGCCCTTTACTCTGCATTTGATTCGCAGCTCTCACACCGTTATCTGCCATTCATAATCTTCATTGACATCCCCCCTGAACTGATTGATGTGAACATACATCCTGCAAAGAGGGAGATAAAATTCAAGAATGAGAAGTATGTATTCCCGGCAATAATCAATGCAGTGCGGTCAGCTGTACAGGTCAGAAGAGCAATTGACAGCAGGAATGTATCCGGAGTTGTGCCGGAGATGAAGGATAACAGGGAAGACAGTGAAGCGGTATCCCTCTTTTCTGAAGAGAGCAGCACACTGACAACCTACAGCAGTCAGCAGACATCACAGTTATGGCAGTTCAACAAGTCCTATATAATCACCCAGCTCAAAGCCAAGCTCTATGTGATTGACCAGCATGCTGCCCATGAGAGGATTATGTATGAGCGTTTTACTGATAACAGTGACCTCACCTCTCAGAAAATGCTCTTCTCAAAGACAATAAAGCTGGACAGTGAATTGATGGAGACATATGAAGAGAATGAGGATTATCTCAAATCAAATGGTTTCATTACGAGGAAATTCGGCAATGATATAATACTGCTTGAAGGAGTCCCTTCAATCATTGAATCCAATTTTACTGAGGATGATTTCACGGGCATACTTGAGGATTTCAGTTCAAACAGGACAATAGGGTCAATTGACGATATGCTGAAACTCATGTCATGCAGGACAGCAATAAAAGCAAACACAGTCCTCAGCCAGGCGGAAATGGCAAAGATACTCTCAGAGCTCTTCAGATGTGAGAATCCGTATGCCTGTCCGCACGGAAGACCCACTGTAAGAATATTTGAAACAGATGAGATAGAACGATGGTTCAAGCGCACATAGACCTGCTGCTCGGTCCGACTGCATCAGGCAAGACCCATTATATTGAAGAACTTTCAAAACATAATGATTTTGAAGTGATAAATTGTGATTCCGGGCAGATATACAAGTATCTTGACATAGGAACTGCAAAGCCGCCTGCATCACTGCTCAGTGAAGTGCCCCATCATATGGTGGATGTAACGGAGATTGACAGGAGTTTCTCTGTAGGTGATTTCCTGGATATTGCACTGAGGGAAATTGCTGCTAAAAAGCGCATTATAATCAGTGCAGGCACACCCTTCTATATCAATATACTGATAAACGGTATCAGTGACATACCTGACATTGACCCTGATGCAAGGGCAAGAACCGAGGCATTGGAAGAGGAGAAGGGGCTGGATTATCTCTATGATATGCTCTATAAAGCAGATCCTGCAAGGGCACTGGACCTCAGCCCCAATGATTCACAGAGAATTAAACGGAGTATAGAGGTGTATCTGCAGACAGGCAAACCGATTTCCTATTTCTACAGGAATAAGAGGAAGTTCAATATTGCATTTGACTCCGTGAAATATCTTAAATGGTCAAGGGCACAACTACAAGAGCGGATAATCAAAAGAACAGACAGTATGATTGAACAAGGGCTTATTGAAGAAACCCGGCGCATAACAGAAAAATATTCTGCGGATATACTGAGGAATAAGAAAATAATCGGATACAATGAGGTTCTTGACTATCTTGAGGGAAATTCGGATAAAGACAGGATGCGGGAATTGATTATTTCAAATACAATGAAATATGTCAAAAGCCAGCTCACATTCTTCAGGAAGATAATGTCCCAATTGGAGCAAAATCCCCCCAATACAAACTGAAAAAATCACCTCATAACTACCTTAAATTCAAG
>JAXHVG010000020.1:0-3594 GCA_034189245.1 Caldifarciminota bacterium | reverse complement strand
CAACTGGGGTGTGGAGATACCGCTGGAGGGCTATGAGAACAAGGTCCTATATGTTTGGTTTGATGCCCCCATCGGATATATTTCCTCAACAATGGAGTGGGCTGAAAAAACAGGAGATCCTGATAAATGGAAGGATTACTGGAAAAATGATGACTGCAGACTGATACATTTCCTCGGGAAGGACAATATAGTGTTTCACTCTGTAATCTGGCCCTCAATGCTTATGGGTGTTGATGAGGGATATGTGCTGCCTGACAATATACCTGCCAATGAATACCTCAATATAGAGGGGCAGAAGCTTTCCACATCAAGAAATACTGCTGTCTGGCTGGATGATTATCTGGCAAATTACAATCCCGATATTATGAGATATGCCCTATGTGTCAATTTCCCTGAAACAAAGGATGCTGATTTCTCATGGAAGGAACTGAGGACAAGGAATAATTCGGAACTGGCTGATATAATGGGGAATTTCATAAACAGGACAGTGGTATTCATAAGAAAATACATGGACGGCGAGCTGTCGGACAATATTGAGCTCAATGACACGGACAGGAATTTCATTGATATCTTGAACAGGAAGATAGAGCATACCGGTGAATTGATAGAGAATTACAAATTGAGACAGGCAGGCAATGCAATGATGGATATTGCCAGGGAGGCTAATAAATACTTTACTGTCACAGAGCCGTGGGAAGTGCGGAAGACAGATAAAGAGCGCCTCAATACAATACTCTATGTATGCCTCAAGGCAGTAAGTGTGCTTGCAATTGCATCAGAGCCCTTCATGCCGTTTACAGCTGAGAAACTCCGCAATTATCTGGGCATAGAAAGGCCTCTCTGGGGTGACATGAAGGATATAGAGCCGCCCCTGAAATTAAAAGAAGAGATGCTTGAAATACTGTTTGAAAAAATTGAGGAAGAGGAGATGAAGATGCCTGAAAATAAAAAAGCAGAAGAAAAGAACAAAGAGGAAAATAATCTCGTTAATATAAAAGAATTCTTCAAATCTGAAATGGTCATTGCAGAGATACTGGATGCTGAGAAGGTTGAGAAGGCAGACCGGCTTCTCAAACTCAGAATAGATGTCGGTGATGAGAAGAGGCAGATTGTGGCAGGCATTGCCGAGTTCTATAAACCGGAGGATATTGTAGGAAAGAAAATAGTTGTAGTGAAGAATCTTGAACCTGCAACCATAATGGGAGTCAAGTCCCAGGGCATGCTGCTGGCAGGCTCCAATAAGAAGGAGAAACGCCTCAAGGTGCTCTTTGCTGATGATGAGTTGAAGCCGGGTGATAAGGTTGGATAGAGGATATACTGACTGCCATACACATATGCAGATGGATGAATTCACTGCTGATTTTGAGGATATGAAGAATCAGTGCCTCCTCAATGATGTGAGGACTATCTGTAATGTCGGTTATGACATTGAGTCCTCAGAGGCAATAATGAATCTTGAGTATTCAGGTGAATTTGAGACATATGCATTTGCAGGCATTCATCCGCATTATTGTGATAAAACTGCCAAGAATGATTTGCATAAACTCAAGGCAATGCTCTCTTCGGGGCAGTTCGCCGGCATAGGGGAGATAGGCATAGACCGGTACCGGCATAAGGATGAAGAGGCAATAGAAAGACAGAAGAAGCTCTTCAGAAAGCAGCTTGAAATAGCCCAAGAGCTTAAACTGCCTGTAATGCTTCATATAAGGGATGCCTATGAAGAGGCATTCTCCATAATACTGGAGTATGAACTGGAGAATATCAATTTCCACTCCTTTACAGGCAATAGTGATGAACTGGAGTTTATTGTAAACAATGGATATTATTTCGGTATAAACGGTATTATCACATTCAAGAATTCCAATCTCAAAAGCATTGTGAAGAAAAAGCATTTTGACCTGATGCTCCTTGAAACCGATGCACCGTATCTTGCACCTGACCCGCACAGGGGGAAGCGCAACAGGCCGTACTATATAAAGGATATATATAAATTCATATCGCGCTACTATGATATTGATGAAAGACAGCTCCGGGAAAAGATCTATTCCAATTTCAAACAATTCACAGTCAGGCAGTATGAAGGATAATCTCGGACAGCATTTTCTTATAGACAGCAATGTGCTGAAGAAAATAGGCAGTGCAATGGAACCCTTCAAAGGCAAGCGTGTGCTTGAAATAGGTCCCGGAAATGGAGCACTGACAGCTGTCTTGATGGGTAAGGAACCCGATGAACTGACACTTATTGAAAAGGAGAGGCATCTTGCAGAGAAGCTCTTTGCACATTTCCCGCAATGCAATGTGGTGAACAGGGATATAAGGGATTATCAAATAAATCAGGACATAGTGGTGGGCTCAATACCCTACTATATTTCAAGGGAAATAACCAAACAGTGTGTAGCGGCATTACCTGAATCAATATATATGGTACTGCAGAAGGAATTTGCAGAGAAATTGACGGGTAAGGACATCAGTGCAATTATGGTCTTTACGCGGAGTTTTTATGATTCGGAGATCCTCTTTGATATTGAGCCCGGGTCATTCAAACCTGAGCCGGGAGTAGTATCATCCTTTATTGTAATGAAAAGGAGAAAAGACCTGCTGTTCAATCCATCACGCGAATACTGGCATTTCCTCACGGAACTGTCATCCAAGAAGAGGAAAGCGGCAAGCTCTCTTGGTTTTGAGGGAGACGAAAGAATTATGCATCTCACTGTTGAACAGATAAGGAAACTGTATGCTGACAAACACCTTCATACATCTTGACAATATAAGCTATAAAACAGAGAGAAAGCTCTGGAAAGCAGGATACAGGAGCTGGTGGGACGTAATAAGCAGTCCTGAAGGACTGCCTGTAAATGCAGTCAAGAGGGAGCGTTTTGTCAAGGATATCAGGGATTCAATAAGACATTTCAAGAATGACAATATGGTTTATTTCGCCAATAGAATGAAACACAAGGATTACTGGAGAATACTGAGACATTATAAAAATGAAACAGGTTATCTGGACATTGAGACAAATATGGACGGTTCCATCACTGTTGTGGGGCTCTTTATAAATAACAGATACATTGCCTATGTGAGGGGAGACGATACACTCAAACTGGAATGGATGATGTCTCTGCCCTC
This sequence comes from Caldifarciminota bacterium, assembly GCA_034189245.1. Classification (GTDB taxonomy): domain Bacteria; phylum Hydrothermota; class 32-111; order 32-111; family 32-111; genus JAXHVG01. The sequence continues at coordinate 468 of JAXHVG010000020.1, read as the reverse complement.
AGCATTTGTTACTTTCAATGGCATTGTATTTGACATGCCTGTTCTCCTGAAGGAGTTTCATTTCCTTGAGAAGCCGGTACTCCATTTTGATCTGCTCAAGGTAAGAAAGCAGATCGGCTGGAGAGGAGGCCTCAAGAAACTGGAGAAATACAATGGTATTGAGAGGTCGCCGAGGGTGAACAATCTGTCAGGCTATGACGCAGTGAAACTGTGGGAGAGTCATAAAAACGGCAATAAAGAGGCATTAAAGACATTGATTGAATACAATCTCTATGATGTGAAGAATCTCAAGATACTGACAGAGATGTTCATTGAGAAGAATGTGGAGATGAATTACAGGGATTTGGCTGAGCAAAGAAGCGAATAAAAGTCGCGGGACACGGGACACGAGTCTGCCGGCTTGCGCCGGGTCAATGGTTAATGTGATGAGAGGCCACATAAGATCGTGTGATGCGTGTGTTACGTGTG
>JAXHVG010000002.1:0-8417 GCA_034189245.1 Caldifarciminota bacterium | reverse complement strand
ATACTCCTTTACTTCTTCAGGATTATTGATAACTCTCAGGACACCCATTACCAATGCCTCAATCTCGTCTTCTCCGGGATACACGGTGATAGGGGCAATGAATCTGGTATGTTCTTCAATTATATCAGTCAGTTCCGGATTGTAGGCAATACCGCCTGTTATTATGATCCGGTCAACTATGCCTTTGAGTACTGCCGCCATACTGCCAATATACTTTGATACCTGATACATCATTGCACTGAGAATAAGTTCTGCTTCTTTATCGCCATTCTTCATTCTTTCAAATGCTTCGGGAACAGAGTCAGTACCGAGATATGAGTACATGCCGCCTTTCTTTAAAAGCAATGTCTTCATCTCATCAGGTGAGTATTTCCCGGAAAAACAGAGTTTTGTCAATTGACCGGTGGGCAGATCTGCAGCTCTCTGCGGAGAGAATGGACCTTCCTCATTGGCATTATTCACATCCACCATTCTGCCTTTTCTGTGAGCAGATACGGATATCCCGGAGCCGAGATGAGCGACAATGAGATTACACTCATCATAGATCCTCTGACTGGCTGCAGCCCATTTTTTTGCCACCATCTTCATATTAAGGGCATGAGACAGAGACCTTCTCTCAATAAGTTTAAGACCGGATATACGGGAGATATCATCAAATTCATCAACAGAAACAGGGTCAACAATGTAGGCGGGTTTGCCGGAGGATAGCTTGTCTGCAATTAAGCAGGCAATATTGGATATATGATCAGTAAGGACATTGTCCTCTAACACATCTTCTATCATCTTACCGGATATTTTATAGGTGCCGGATTTCATTGGCTTGAAGGGGCCGCCTCTTGCAACAAACACATCAATCTCATCCACATCAATATTCTGTTCTTCAAGATATTTTTCAATCAGTTCAACACGCATGTCAAGCTGGTCAATTGTCCTGCTGAATTTTTCCAGCTGATCCATGTAATGTTCAACAGAATGCGTGAATATTTTCTTGTCATCTTCATATAATCCGATTTTTGTTGATGTTGCCCCCGGATTAATTGCAAATATCTTCATTCTATAACCCCCTTTTCATATTTACAGGTTTAAAGACCAAATAACAATAATTTGCTACTCTTCATTCAATGTATGTTTGTACAGCCGGTTCATTAATTTAAGTCCGGCAGATTTTGAATAATTCCTCTCTGCATATTGATGACAGAAGAGTGAAAAATGATCCTTGGATACAGTAACCATTCTGTTCATGGCATCAGCAAGCTTGACACTATTAATATCCTCAATAATTACACCTGTATTCTCATTGATAAAATAAGGCATTTCTCCGGCATCAGAAGCAATAACAGGTGTACCCATTGCCAATGCCTCCAATGCCTTTGTGCCGAATCTCTCATAACGCACAGGCATTACCTTGACATCTGCAATGTGATTAATCAGCGGGATCTCCTCATCTGTGAGATTCTCAAAATAAATATAATGTTTCGGATGTGCCTCCATTGCCTTATCAAGCTGCTGTTTATACTCACCTTTCCCTGAAACAATAAAACAGACATCATCGCGCTTTTCAAGCAGCTGCTTACTTGCGTCAAGGAAGAGTCCGAATCCCTTTATCTGTGAGAGATTGTCATGGAAGAGAATGAGATGACTGCAGGATGAGGATATGGAGAAATATTCCCTGTATGTATCGGTCTTGCCTTCTATGAACTTAAAATTAGCATCATCATAACCACTGTATATCTGCCTTAATTTAGCCCTGTCAAGTCCGAAATCCTTCTTTATACTCTGCTCAATCTGTTTGGAAGGTGCTACAATATATGTTGCACTCTCTATTGCATTATCAACATATTCCTTATACCTTAAATCCTTTCTCACAGCATTAATCTCATTGCCGAAAGCTGTTACTATCTGGGGTATATCCGTTATTTCACCTACAATTGCCGCATTGACCCAGAGATACTGGGAATGTATGATATCAGGTTCAAATGATGTGATGATCTTTTCATAGGATTGTTTGAGAATATTATGATATTTATGAATCTGGCTGTCATTCATTGTATAGAATTTATTGTTTGTATGGGGATGTGTGGTGAAGCAGGGGAATTCAAAGTCGGTTATTTTGGAGAATGGGATTGTCATTATCTTGACATCCTCGTCATATTTATAATTCTCATTATCAATATTGATTATAACGGGATTATGCCCGTGGGAGAGAAAATACCCGGCAAGATTTTTCGTGTAGAGTCCGCTTGATGATTTGACTATTGGAAAGGGTGTAAGATACAGTATTTTCATCAATCCCCCAATGATATGGAGAGCCGTCTGGCAGTCTCAACAAGCTGACCATTAGGGTCAACATAGTTCTTCTCGCCGATTGCATCTTCAAGCGGGACTGAAATAATATCCCTTCCCCTCAATGAAACCATATTGCCGAATTTCTTCTGAGCAATAAGATTGGCAGCTTCCACTCCGAAGCGTGATGAGAGGATTCTGTCATAGGCACTTGTCTGCCCCCCCCTCTGAAGATGACCGAGCACAGTGGTTCTGATTACAAAATCAGTCCTTTCGGATAGTTTCTCTTCAACATATCTGCCTATGCCTCCAAGCAGCGGAAGACCTCCATTCTCTACTTCCTGTTTCTTCTTCACAATATCCTCTCCCTTTTCATGTGCGCCTTCAGCACATACTATTATGGAGAAAGCGCTGCCATTATCCTTTCTGTTCTCAATCTTGCTGATAATGCTATCCATGCAGAATGGTATTTCGGGAATGAGAATAATGTCAGCACCCCCGGCTATACCTGCTGATAGTGATATCCAGCCCGTATCCCTTCCCATTACCTCAACAATCATTATGCGGTGATGTGATTCTGCAGTTGTATGAAGTTTGTCTATTGCCTCAGTTGCAGTATTTACTGCTGTCTGAAAACCGAAAGTATAATCAGTAGCATTGATGTCATTATCTATTGTCTTGGGAACACCGACTATATTGGCGCCCTTCTTGTATAATTCATTTGCAATATTGAGTGTCCCGTCTCCGCCAATTACAACCATTCCGTCAATTCTATGTTTGAGTATTGATTTGAGTATCTTATCCGAAACATCCCTGTACTCTGTTCCATTTTCTGTTTTGATAGGATAATGAAAGGGATTGCCCCTATTGGAGGTGCCGAGAATAGTCCCCCCCTTGGGCAGAATGCCCCTGATGTCACCCAGGGTCATTGCCTCAAGATGCACATCGTCAATAAGTCCGTCAAATCCGTCCTTGATGCCATACATATTCCAGTCATAGTGAACAATACCTGATTTGACTATACCCCTTATCACTGCATTGAGTCCGGGGCAATCGCCTCCTCCGGTAAGAACTGCAACATTTTTTATCATAATGCCTCCGGTTTACTGGACCAGAGCGGACTTGAACCGCCGGCCTCATCCTTGCGAAGGATGCGCTCTCCCGGTTGAGCTACTGGCCCATTTTTAATACTATTAATATTTTATTATATCTGTTAAACACTATCTTTGCAACACTGTCAAATAATCTCATAAGAAAAAATGGAAATACCCTGTATGTGCTGAAAAGGAGGAGTTTTGTAAGCAGTTTGTTTTCAAATACTATTGTTTTTGCTACATGCATATTCACTGAATGCGCCAGGGTATAGAGTTTTTTCCTATTAAATGAGTGCAGGTGAGCATTAAGAGGCGTGGGTTTATTGCAGTGAATACATAGTGTGTATTTGATCTGTTCATTGTAAGGCACTGTTATTATCACTGAACCCTCCGGAGTGAGTATCCGTTTTATTTCAGTCAGTGCAGCCACGGGATGCTCTAAGTGTTCAAGGACCTGTGATAGAATTATTGTATCAAATGTGTTGTCCCTGTAGGGCATATCATAGATATCGCCTTCTGTCTTCAATGCATGCGCCCGATTATTGACCTGTGATATGTCCAGTGAATGAATAATCCTGTCAGTGAAGGAGCAGAGAAGTCCGTTTCCCGAACCTATTTCCAGTATTGTCCCTTTGCAGGCAATAAGGGAAGCAATGATTGAGTAACGGTACAGTATCTTGCCCTTTTCCGGCAATGGGATACTGTCATAATCAGTAATTTCATTGTCATAGATATAGTGTTCAATATGTCTCAATGCTTCCTGTCCTCAATCAATTTATCAAGGGACCTGTCATATGTCTTTTCCGCTTCAGGTGAGAACATACATGCGGGGAATTCACCCATGGAATTATGGTATTTGATACACTCACTGCAATTACCGTGCCTGGGACAACCGGGATATGTGCATTTGCAGTTATCTTCTGATTGAGCCATTATATCTCCTTATGTATAATCATTACATGAAGTAAAAGATGAATCCGATACCTGCATTCATATCAAAATCTGTTGCAGGCATTAGGTCAAGAATAGGTGATGCCTCCATAAAGAACTCAACGGGTATATCACTGAACATAAAACCTGCACCAATATTGAATTTCACACCTGCATGAACATCATTGTTTGTCTTGATTCTAAATCCCGGACCAGTATAGAGAAAGAAAGGTATTTGGTAATCGCTTTCCTGGGCAGTATAGTGAAAATTATAGAAATAATCAATACTGGAGTACAGCATGCTTCCCGGCAAGTCATAAGCAACTGTAGCTGTTACTGAATTCGCATTATTGAGATTGATTTTAAGTCTCAATCCTGTCGGTACTCCTAAGTAAATACCTGCACCTGTTGAATATTTGGGATAAAGAGGGATGGTGAAAATTAACAACAATACAAAAATAATAATATATTTTTTCATATATACTCCTTTGTTATATTATACATAAAACAGAGAAAATTTAAAGAAAAAAATTACATATTTGTCAATTCAATTTGTCAAGCAGTTCTCTGCACTGTCTTGCAATGGACGATTTATCAAGTGAGTCTGCAATTGTCAGGGATTCCTCAGCCAGTGCCCGGGCTTCATCTGTCTTGTGCATAGTGCATAGCAGTTCAGCCCTCTTGAGGAGAAAGTGGGCAAGGGGGAATCTCGCATTCATCTTCCTGATTATATCAATGCAGAGTTTGAAATTCTCATCTGCATCATCATACTTGTCCTGCAGGCGGTAAACCTCGGCAAGATTTCCCAGATCAATTGCCTCTGACCATCTGTTGCCTATCTTCCTGTCTATGGCTATTGCCTCTTTATAGTACTGCATGGATTTGGAGTGTTCACCCAGTGTAGCATAGAAATTTGCTATATTGCCCAGAACAATTGTCTCATTCTCAAGATTGTCAATATCCCGGTCAATATCCAGTGCCTTGAAGAAATAATCAAGCACCTTGCTGTTTCTCCCGGTATCAAAATATATCTGTCCGATATTACCCAGTACAATTGCTTCACTCCTTCTGTTACCTATCTTTCTGTTGAGCCGCAGGGAAATATTGTAATGCTCCAGAGCTCTCTCATAGTCATCTTTATTCCTGTAGATGAGACCTATCCGCAGATGCAATATAGCCTGTTTATTGAGATCTGCCTTCTTCCTTGCATCACTCAGCGCTTTTTCATAGTATTTCATTGCCTTGTCAAATTCACCCTGCCTGTAGAGCACAAGACCTATATTACTGTATATGGAATTCTGCAGTTCACTGCTGCTGCCTGCAAGTGCAAGGGCTTTGTCATAATCACTGTAAGCTTTATCATATTCCCCCTGATTGTAATGGACAAGACCTATTGACTCATAAATACCGGCCATACTGAGCTCCATATTGAGGTCTTTGAATATTTCAAATGCCCTGTTGTAGTACTCAATACTCTTATCGTATTTGCCCAGAGACCACATAATCTCTCCGGAGTGTTTCAATGCCTCTGCCATTCTCTCAGGGAAATCATCTGATATATTAATTATGTCATTGCATGTACTGAGAGCTTTATCATAATCAGCAATATGTTTTAAAACCCTCACATTGAAGAGCAGGATGTCAATCCTCATATCCGCTTTGAGATCATTGGAGAGCATCTCTTTTATCAGAGAGAGTGCTGTTTCATTGGAATATGATTCCACATTTTTCACAATTGATTTTTCCAGATATTTCAGAGAATATTCCTTATTGCCGGCCCTGGAATAATGATGATATAGCTTTTCATAGTATGGCTTGAGATTATCCTTATAGACATCCTCATAGAGATCTGCAACCTTTGCATGTATTTCCTTCAATGTGCTTTCAAACTGCATGGAATAGGCTATTTCATAGAGCAGTGTGTGACGGAATAATCCGAGATGCTTGGTTATAAGTGTTATGATCTTGTTGACCTCACCCTCACGGAGGCAGTCATTAACCCTCTTACTGTCTGAAAGCATTTTGAGAAGGAGTATCTCAAATTCCTTGCCCAGTACAGATGCTTTCTTTATTGTGTCCCTTGTCGGAGCTGAAAGAGAATCAAGCCTGGAAACAATAAGCCGGTCAATATTAGCAGGCATCTCCCACCCGGAACTTGTAAATGATATGAAGCCCGCCTTTTTATCAATCAGATTATTTTCTGCAATATGCATTGTAAGCTGTTCAAGGAATAATGGGTTTCCTTCCGACTTCTCCCAGAGAAGATCAATGGATTGTTTGTCAACAGGACTGCTGAAATACGTATTAAGATACTTCTTGACACCACTGTAAGAGAGATTTTCCAGATGTATTGATGAATGTTTTATATTGATCTTGTCTGTAATTCGGTTCTTTTCCCTGAAAATGACAATCAGACCGATATTGGAGGTCTTCTCCGCAAAGAGATAATTGATGAAATCAATAGTATCCTCATCAGACCACATCATATCATCAAGCACTATGACAAAAGGCGACTGCTTTGCCCTCTCAAGCATTATCTCCTTGAGTATGAAAAGAAGGGTTTCCAGTTTTTCCTTTGCAGAGAGACTTTTTATTGTCTCTGTCTGTTCTATTGAGTATAAATCCAGGAGATAGGGAACAAATGTGTCATATCTGTCTCTGAAATGATCCTTTACATATTTCTCAATTGATTTTCTTTTTTCAGAATCCGAATCATGCTGATTAAAATTCATAAGTCCTGCGTAGAGCTGTCTCAGCGGAGCAAGTGATTCATATTCCACAGCATCAGCAGCAGTGTAGAAATAATTGAGATGCATGTCCTTGAGTGTCTGATATACAAATCTTGTCTTGCCGATTCCGCTTTCACCTTCAATAAATATGCAGGTATTATCCTTTCCATAAATTGCACGGAGATGATTCTCCAATATTACTGTTTCCCTGTCTCTGCCCACAAAGGGCGAGCTGAAACGGAATATATGTGATTTGCGGCTTGTTATCTTGTAAACAGGACATCTCCTGCTTTTGCCCTTCAACTTGAAATTGCCTATATGTTTTGTTTCATACGAAGTGAGCTGTTCTTTGATTGTTCTTGAAACATTGATGGCATTGTTCTTGATAGTAGAGAGTCTTGATGCAGTATTGACAATATCGCCCAGAACAGTGTATTCCTGCCAGATAGAGCTTCCAATAAAACCGGCATATGTAATTCCATAATCAATACCGGCTGTAATGTTCACATCAGGGAACCGTTCCCTGATTTTTTCAGCAAGTCCTATGGCATTCTCAATCATATGTTCTGAAGCAGTCGGTGCACCGAATACAGAGAGTATTACGCCGCCTTTATCAGTAAAATCTGTCTTATTGAAATAACCGTTCATCTCCTCTGTTACCTGTCTGGTATATTCAACAATATGCTCTATCTCGGAGATCCTCAATTCCAGAGGAAAATTGAGGAAAACAGGAGCTGTTTTGCGGAATTCACCGCTTGACTGCAGATGAGTAAGTATCTCAGGGAAGTATGGGGTATTATCTGCAAAATTTGCGGGTTTCATGTCAGGAATATCCAGAGATTGCCTGTTTTTGAGTATAAATAAGCGCGACGATCTGTCATATTGATAAGTATAATCCGTTTTATCAATATCATGCTTGAGGGTTTTGTCAAATGAAACCTTATTGCGCGGTGCTCTCTGCTGCACAGATGATGCTCTTGTTATACTATTGCTGAGAAAGTAATATGTATTGTCATTAATATACCAGTTCACAGGCCCCCTGGAAATACCGATGCGGATATCAATTCTCTTCTGTGTTGTTCTGTCAACAGTACTGTTTGCAATATCTATAATTGTAGAAGATATATTGAGGATTGAACGGATATCCTTATTAATGGGAAAGAGAGCAGTGAATGCATCACCTGCGAAATTTGTAATGAAGCCACCTGTTCCATATACAAGATCCGTTGCCTTACCGAATGTCATATTGAGTATTTCACCAGTGATCTCAGCTCCCTCCTTCCTTTTTTCAAGCAGTGATTCAAGCATGGGAGTGAATCTGCATATATCACAGGATATAATATAGGCATTTATTGCGCCTGTCTGTTGATTGGAATTAATT